>CALRSN020000472.1:0-3001 GCA_943370865.1 Bordetella parapertussis | reverse complement strand
AAGATGGTAACTGGTGGGGTATCTTCCTGGGGTGCAGACCTTATGAAGGCGATTATTACAATACAGGCAGGGAAACTTTCATGGCACCGGTAAAATGGGTCGATGGCTGGCCCATATTTGACCTCGGAGGTGATGAAGTAAAATATAGTTACCCGATCAATGCCACAGTAAATAAAACGACTGAAAAATTTAATGGCAATTATTTGTTCAAAGACAATTTCAACAACAGCAACCTTAATCTTCGTTACCAGTTCCTGAGAACAGTAACAGAAAACTGGTATGATCTTTCGGCTAATACCGGGAAGCTGACCATCAATCTCCGTAAAGAAACCTGCAGCGGACGTTCCAACCCTTCTTTCATCGGGTTCCACCAACCTCATTTAAAAGGGTATGCGGCTACAGCTATGCAATTCAACCCAGCAGCTGAAAATGAAAAAGCAGGACTCATTGTTTTTCAAAACGAACGTCACTTTTATTACTTATGTCAATCTGTTGCTGATGACAAACCCGTTGTGCAGCTCTATAAAGACAGTATCCTGGTAACAAGTATCCCGGTAAACATAAAGAAGAATAAAAATATCTGTTTCAAGATAGAAGCCAGCAATGATAAATATTCCTTTTACTACTCCATTCAAAAAAACAAATGGAATGCTGTACAGGAAAATGTGGATGGAAAGTTTCTGAGTACGAAAGAGGCGGGCGGATTTGTTGGTTGCATGTATGCATTGTATGCCACTTCAAATGGAATTGCCTCTGATAATAAAGCAAGCTATGACTGGTTTGAAGTAAAGAATACAGATGAAGTTTATAAGTAACTCTTATCAATAACAGCATGAAAAAGACAATAACAATTGTTTTATTGGCTGCCTGTATGACCGGCTACGCCCAGGATTACCAATCCTTCCCGATGTGGGATTATCAACTACCGGTGGAACAACGGGTGAATGATGTAGTGAGCCGTCTTACATTGGAAGAGAAAGTAGCACAAATGCTGAATACAACACCAGCAGTGCCGAGACTGGGCATTCCCGCTTATGACTGGTGGAATGAAGTGCTGCATGGAGTGGCAAGAACGCCATTTAAGGTCACCGTATTCCCGCAAGCAATTGGCATGGCCGCCACCTGGGATACAAATTCCCTATACAGGATGGCCGACTATTCGGCCCTGGAGGGAAGAGCTATTTATAATAAAGCAATAGAACAGGGAAGAACCAATGAACGATACCTGGGATTAACCTACTGGACACCCAATATTAATATATTCCGTGACCCCCGCTGGGGACGTGGGCAGGAAACCTACGGAGAAGACCCTTTCCTGACAGCGATGCTTGGAAAAGCATTTGTAAGAGGATTACAGGGTGAAGATCCCAAATATTTAAAAGCGGCTGCCTGTGCCAAACATTTTGCCGTACATAGCGGCCCAGAGCCTACCCGGCATTCTGATAATTTTAATCCAACCGCCTATGATTTATGGGATACTTACCTGCCTGCCTTCAGGGAATTGATCACTAAAGCGAATGTAGCCGGCGTAATGTGTGCTTACAATGCGGTGAATACTCAACCCTGCTGTAGCAATGATGTATTGATGAATGATATACTCAGGAAACAATGGAAGTTTACGGGTTATGTAACCAGTGATTGCTGGGCTATTGATGATTTTTTCAGGTATCACAAAACACATAAAGATGCCACTGCTTCCGCCATTGATGCCGTAATTCATGGAACAGATGTTGAGTGTGGTGTTTCCGTTTATAAAACATTGGTTGATGCGGTAAAGAATGGACTGATCAAAGAAGAACAATTGGATATTTCATTACGGCGTTTGTTTAACATCCGCTACCGCCTGGGTATGTTCGACCCTGTCTCCATGGTAAAATATGCGCAAACGCCGTCCTCTGTGCTGGAAAGTGCGGCACACAAAGCCCATGCGTTAAAGATGGCACAACAGTCAATCGTATTGTTGCGGAATGAGAACAAAACACTACCCTTGTCTAAAAGCATAAAAAAAATAGTCGTTGTTGGTCCCAATGCGGATAACAGTATTGCTGTGCTGGGCAATTATAACGGCATTCCTTCCCGCATTGTAACTATCCTGGACGGTATTAAAGAAAAGCTGGGTAAGGAAACAGAAATCGTGTATGAAAAAGCCATCAATTTTACGAATGACACCATTCTGAGCTATACAGATCTTAACCACCGGTACAATTGGAATGGTAAACAAGGATTCCTGGCTGAATATTATAATAACAGGGATTTAAAAGGAAGCCCTGTTATCACAAAAACTGAAAATAAAATAGACCATGCATGGCAACGTGGTGATGTCATCGGTGATAACCTAACTGCCACCAATTTTTCAGCCCGTTACACCACCTGGCATATTGCCGGAGAAACCGGTAGTACAACTTTTGAAGTAGAAGCAAATGATGGTTACCGGTTATTAGTAAATGGCAAAGAGGTGCTAAATGCCTGGCTGCGCAACCGCTGGGGAGCCAAAACATATCAGCTTGAAACAAAAAAAGATACCGCTTATAAAATCGAACTCGAATACTGGCAGGGTGATGAAGAAGCCAATGTAGCTTTACGTACCGGTACTTTTGGACGTACAGATTTTACTGCCCTCGCCAACCGGCTTAAAAATGCCGATGTAATTCTATTTGCCGGCGGCATTTCGCCCCAGTTGGAAGGAGAAGAAATGCCGGTGAATGCACCCGGCTTTAATGGCGGAGACAGGACCAGTATTTTTTTACCCGCAGTTCAGACAGCATTATTAAAAGCACTCAAAGCAACTGGAAAGCCGGTAGTGTTTGTAATGATGACCGGCAGTGCAATAGCAACACCCTGGGAAAGTGAAAATATTCCTGCCATCATCAATGCCTGGTATGGTGGCCAAAGCGCAGGAACCGCCGTTGCTGATGTTTTATTTGGTGACTATAATCCTGCGGGCCGTTTGCCGGTCACCTTTTATAAAAGTGATAGTGACTTACCCGGTTTTAGTGATTAC
>CALRSN020000471.1:0-3008 GCA_943370865.1 Bordetella parapertussis | reverse complement strand
AGAACAAAACTGAAAGAGCTATTAGGGCAACTCCGGTTGCCAGCAGTTTATTTAGTTTCATATAAAGGAGAGTTTAACAGTTAATGATCCTGAGGACATAATTATTTTAAATGAGCAGTAGCAGGAAATCAGCTTATGGAACGGCAGTTTGCAATTAGTGAACGGCTCCAATCACTAAGCCGCTTAACTTTACACAAACAAAACATAGCGGAATGAATGTTGTTATAACCGGTGCTTCAAAGGGAATTGGCAGGGCCATCGCAGAAATATTTGCTACTAACGGGCACGATCTTTTTCTATGCTCAAGGGGAGAAGCGGCCTTGTATAAAACAGTAGAAGAGTTGATGACAAAGTATCCGGCTGTAACGATCAAAGCAAAACCAGTTGACCTGGGAATAAAAGAAGAGGCACAGGCATTTGGTAACTGGTGCCTTTCGGCGGCTGTTCCTGATATATTGATCAATAATGCGGGATTATTTGAACCCGGTAGTGTCAATAATGAACCGGATGGTTTACTGGAAAGCCAGTTGAGTGTGAATCTTTACAGTGCGTATCATCTTACCAGGACCGTTTTACCTGCCATGATGAAACGGAAGGCTGGCCATATTTTCAATATGTGTTCGATAGCTTCTTTACATGCCTACAAAAACGGGGGTGCTTACAGTATCAGTAAATATGCTATGCACGGTTTTACCAAAAATCTGCGGGAAGAAATGAAAGAACACCATATCAAAGTAACAGGCATATTTCCCGGAGCTGTGATGAGTGATTCCTGGGGCAACTATGACAACTCTTCCAAAAGGATCATGGAGGCTTCGGATATTGCTCAACTGGTCTATGCGGCGTCTCAACTATCGCCCCAGGCTTGCGTGGAAGATATTGTGGTCCGCCCTCAACTGGGCGACCTGTAACCAGCCTGTCAGGCTAACAGCCCATTGATAGCGGCTGCTTTCCTTTGGTAAATTTTCAACAAAGCTTCACAAAGCCTGTTTTATATTAGTGGTTGATTATATGAAACAGGCTTTTGTTATATCCATTCTTTTGCTGGCATCCTTTTTTTCTTCAGCACAGGTTACATTCAAAACCATTGTGCCGCAGGAGGCTGTTACTACCGGGGAATCATTCCGGGTGCAATATGTTGTTGAAGGTGCAGAGAAAGTACCTGCCGTTTCAGCACCATCATTTAAAGGATTTGAACTGGTGAAAGGACCCGAGTTATATGATGGTCATACCAGCTATCAAACGAATGCAAAGCCCTTGCATAATACAATCTATACATTAGAGGCCATTAAACCGGGGCGGTATATTATTCCGGGTGCTATAGCTACTATCAATGGGAAGGCATGGCGCAGTAATGATGCAACAGTAACAGTGATCAGTAAAGAAGAGGCAGCAGCTCAACAGCAACAAAACGGACAGGCAGAAGAAAATGCAGCTTACCTGGCACCGGGTGAAGATGCATATAAAAAGATCAACCAGAATTTATTTGTAAAAGTGCTGGTGAATAAAAAATCCTGTTATACCGGGGAACCTGTTTTAGCAACCTTCAAATTATACTCCCGCTTACAATCTAAATCTGATATTGTAAAAAACCCTGGTTTTTACGGATTCACCGTGCAGGATATGATCAGTCTCTCTGATAAAGTAATGACAGTGGAGCAACTGAACGGGAAACTCTTTGATGTTCATACTATCCGGCGGGTACAATTATACCCGTTGCAGGCAGGCCAGTTTACTATCGACCCAATGGAGATCAGGAACAGCGTGGAGTTTTCCCGCAGTGCAGTGAACCGGAAGACAGAGCAGGAAGTAACAGAAGGAATTTTCGACAACAATGACCGGGTAACAGAGCTCGGTGCAACTGCTTATGAAACCACTATCAGTACTGAACCTGTAACGATCCATGTAAAACCATCTCCTGTTCCGGCAAAGCCAGTTGATTTTAACGGGGCAACCGGAAAATTCAGTATCAGCGCATCAGTAGAAAAGAATGAGCTGGCAAAAAATGAAGAAGGATATCTTGTAATTACCATAAAAGGGAAAGGCAATTTCCCTCAGTTATCTGCTCCTGTTATCGAATGGCCCGCGGGTATTGAGGGATTTGAACCAGCCGTTTCGGAATCAACCGATAAAAGCACAGTTCCTTTAGAAGGAACTAAAACATTCAGGTATTCATTTGTTTCCTCAAAACCCGGAAATTATACGCTGCCGGCTGTAAAACTATCTTTTTTTGATCCTGATACCAACCGGTATAAAACAATAGCTGCAGCTCCTGCTTCTTTATTAATAAGTACAGAAGATAGAGCAAAGACGATACCTGTGGCAGAAGAAAAAGAGTCAATCGCAGCGGTTAATAAAAGGGCCAGCCTGGTAGCAGCCGGTATTGTTGTCGCTTTCTTATTGATTGTTTTGATCTACTGGTTAATTCAGAAGAAGCCGAAGAAAATTATTACTGAGGAAAAACCTGCCGTTGTATATCCATCGGTGGATGAAGTATTGCAACCGGCTTACCTGCTGATACCTGCTGCGGATAAAGATTTTTATGCGGTAGTACAGCAGGCCATCTGGAAATACATCTCACCCCGGCTCAGCCTGAGCGGGAGTGAAATGAATAAACAGGCCCTGTCGCAAAGGATGGCCGAAAAGAATTATTTCCCGGTAGCGTTATTACAGGTACTGGAGCATTGTGAAGCAGGTATGTTCACCAACGCCTCGCTGGAAGAAAACAAGGAAGCTTTACTGGAAAAAGTGAAAACTGTATTGGGAGAAATCAGGGATTGATCACTCTGCATATTTATAACCCACCCCTCTCACGGAGTGAAAGTATTTCGGGTTACGGCTGTCATCTTCAAAATACTTACGGAAGTTCAATATGAAATTATCGATAGTCCGGGTGGTTGGATACACGTTATAACCCCAAACGGCCTGTAATATCTTTTCTCTGGGCACCACTTCATTCTTGTTTTCGATCAGGAGTTTCAGGAGCATAGTTTCTTTTTTACTCAGCT
>CALRSN020000470.1:0-3015 GCA_943370865.1 Bordetella parapertussis | reverse complement strand
CGATGATGAAATCCTTCTTCCCGCTGACCGCCTATTTGTCGGCGCATAAACAATTCGGTGAATTATGGCAGATGATCTATGACGAATACGAGCTGACCAAACAGTATTTAATGAAAATAACCGGGCAGACAGAATTGATGGCGGATTACCCGGTGGAACAATTATCGATCCAAATGCGTGAGCGAATTGTTTTACCATTAGTGACTATTCAGCAATATGCATTAACAAAGATCCGGGAAATGGATGAGCAGTTGATACAGGCTCCTGTAAAGGAAACCTATGAGAAATTGGCCATGCGCTGTTCATTCGGGATCATTAACGCAGGGAGGAATTCAGCCTAAGATTTACTATATCTGCTGGTACCAATTTTATATTTTTACATCTCAATTTAATAGCATGAGCAAAGTAAAGGTCGGCATGGTGCAGATGAGCTGTACCGGGAATAAGGAGGAAAACCTCGCCAAAGCCATTGAAGGCGTAAAGAAAGCAGCGGCGGGTGGCGCACAGATTGTTTGCCTGCAGGAATTATTTACATCATTATATTTCTGTGATGTGGAGGATTACGAGAATTTCAAACTGGCTGAATCTATACCCGGTCCTTCTACAGATGCCATGCAAAAAGTGGCGAAGGAAACAGGAGTAGTGATTATTGCTTCCTTGTTTGAGAAGAGAGCACAGGGCCTCTATCATAATACCACTGCCGTGATTGATGCGGATGGCAGTTACCTGGGTAAATACCGGAAGATGCATATTCCGGATGACCCGGCTTATTATGAGAAATTCTATTTCACACCGGGTGATCTTGGATATAAAGTCTGGAAAACAAAATTTGCCAATATCGGTGTATTGATCTGTTGGGACCAGTGGTATCCTGAAGCCGCCCGTATTACTTCATTGATGGGTGCAGAGATATTGTTTTATCCTACGGCGATTGGCTGGGCTACTGCACAGGATGAGGCAACCAATACTGAACAATATGGAGCCTGGCAAACGATACAGCGTAGTCATGCCGTTGCCAACGGAGTGCATGTGGTAAGTGTGAACAGGGTGGGACTTGAGCAGAATGGTGCTATGAAATTCTGGGGTGGCTCGTTTGTCTCCAATCCCTTCGGAACAGTTTTGTACAAAGCTTCTCACGACGAAGAAGAAATAAAAGTGCTTGAACTGGACCTGGCCAAAACGGATCAGTACAGAACACACTGGCCTTTTATGCGGGACAGAAGAATTGATTCCTATCAACCGATTACTAAACGTTTCATCGACGAAGAATAAAATAGTGTTCATGGTTCATGGCGTATAGTTTATAGTGAAACCACAGCCATTGCCATGAACCATTAACCATGAACTATGAGCTTCGAAACAAAAACTCCCAAAGAAGCAGGCTACTATTTCCCCGCTGAGTTTGCACCCCATACAGCTACCTGGTTAAGCTGGCCTCATAAGGAAGCTTCCTGGCCGGATAAGATACATACGATCTTTCCGTATTATGCTCAATTTATTAAGGAGTTGACGAAAGGAGAACTGGTTAAAATTAATGTGGCTGATGAAGCTATGAAGAATTTTGCCATTGGTCATTTACAACATGCGGGGGTTGACCTGTCGAAAGTGGAATTCTTTTTGCATCCAACGAACGATGCCTGGTGCCGGGATCATGGACCGGCTTTTCTAATCAACCCGGCAGCTATACAAAAGAAAGTCATCGTGGACTGGGGTTATAATGCCTGGGGTAATAAGTATCCTCCTTATGATTTGGATGATGTGATCCCCACCCTGGTCGGTAAATACTATAATATTCCGGTGTATCACCCGGGTATTGTGATGGAAGGAGGTTCTGTTGAATTCAACGGGAAGGGAACAGTAATGACCTCCACGGCCTGTTTATTAAATCCCAACCGTAACCCGCATTTGAACCAGCATCAGATAGAAGATTACCTGTGCAATTATTACGGTATGGAGCAGGTATTATGGGTGGATGAGGGAATAGTGGGTGATGATACGGATGGTCATATTGATGATACTGTCAGGTTTGTAAATGAAGATACCGTGATAACCGTAATAGAAGAGAATAAGAATGATGAGAACTATGCGTTGCTTCAGCATAACCTGCAGCAATTAAAGACCATGCGTTTATTAAATGGAAAGCAACTCAATATAGTTGAACTACCCATGCCCGATGAAATAATTTGGGAGGAGCAACGGCTGCCAGCATCTTATGCTAATTTTTATATCGCCAATAAATCCGTGATCGTTCCAACCTTCCGGTGTGATAAAGATGAAAAAGCACTGCAGATCATCCAGAACTGTTTCCCGGGCCGGGAAGTAGTGGGTATTGATTCAACCGAGATCATCTGGGGATTAGGCAGTTTTCATTGCCTGAGCCAGCAGGAACCTTTCATATGATTTTTTAGTAAGATAAAAGGAAAGCCCCTTGTAGAAACAAGGGGCCTCTAACGATTGCTTGCCATATTAAAATCTTACTAAACCATTTTTCTCTTAGAACGAATAGACAGCAGCAAACAGGAAGTTGGCAGCTGCTTTTTTAAATACCCCGTCTTTATCAACAAAAGTTTCTTTGTTGGAGTTGTCTAACCGGAATTCAGGGATAAAGGTGAAACCTCCTGACTTGAAATTGGCGGATAACGTGGTGGCAAAAATGTTACAGCCATCAGGATTTACAGCAATTTTCAGGTTGTTCTTATCACTGAAGTATTCTCCTCTCAGGGTAAGACCGAACCAGGGCTTAGGATCGAAATTCAGGTATAAAGCTGAACCCCACCAGGCCAGGCTTTCGGTATTCTTCGTACCATCCCAGAACTTGGTTGAATTAATGGTACCGTTATACCCAATATTGAACTTGTCGCTTATTTTGGCAGTTACTACAGCATCAAACTGGTTGGTCTTTGATGTATCAGGGTTTTGTCCACTAACATAGTTCAGGAAGAACTTTACATTATCTGAAGCGGCAAAACTGTACTGTGCCAGTAAAAATTTCTTATTGATATAACCATCCGGTGG
>CALRSN020000469.1:0-3025 GCA_943370865.1 Bordetella parapertussis | reverse complement strand
GTGCCGATTGAAACATTAGCGATCAGCTATATCAGTAAAAGCAAAACAGAAGAAATAAAAAGCGATCACCCTATTTCGCCCTGTGGCATGTGCCGCCAGGCATTATTGGAATACGAAACAAGAACAAAGAAACCGATACGTTTGATCTTAAGCGGGCAGGAAGGAAAAGTATTTGTGATCGAAACAGCGAAATTTTTATTGCCCTTTGCATTTACCCCCGAGGAACTGATATGAGAGTCGGTAGTCAGTAGTCTATAGTCGTTCGTCAAAAAAATTGCACTAGTAATGCGATGCTCCGGGCTCTCGACTCCCGGCTAAAACAAAGTCTGCACTCCATACGCTACTTTCATTTCATGCTCCAGCAACCATTTTTTTCTCCAGAGGCCACCTGCATAGCCTACTAAATCTTTATTACTTCCAATCACCCGGTGACAGGGAACAATGATGGCAATATTATTTCTCCCATTTGCATTAGCGACTGCTCTTGTGGCTTTGCTGTCACCCGTTTTTCGGGCAAGATCAAGATAGCTGATTGTTTTTCCGAAGGGAATTGTTACTAACAGGTTCCATACTTCCTGCTGAAAAGGAGTGCCGGCCTGGTTCAGGGGTAATTCAAAAACCCTGCGTTGGCCATTGAAGTATTGTATCAGTTGCTCCACGCAGTTGATCAGCATCGGAGGCATATGTTTTTTATTGCCCGGTGCTTTTTGCGAAGTATCATGAAAAGTTACTTCGCTGATATATTCTTCGGTACCTGCAATTTTCAGCAGACCCACCGGTGAATGATAGTATGTACTGTGTTGTTCGTTCATATCAGCCGATCTTCATGCCATTAAGCACAGACCGTTGCGGTTGCAATAAAATTACGTCCTTATTTTCATCATACACACCCAGTACCAGGCATTCGCTGATAAAATCAGCTATTTGTTTGGGTGGAAAATTCACAACGGCCACCACCTGCCGGTTCAGGAGCTCTTCTTTGGAATAATGCGTTGTGATCTGTGCAGAAGATCGTTTAATGCCCAGTTCGCTGCCGAAATCAATGCTTAGTTGATAAGCGGGTTTCCGGGCTTTTGGAAAATCACTTACTTCAATGATGGTCCCGGTCCTGATATCAATCTTTTCAAAATCCTCCCAACTGATCTGCATAGATTAAAATTTACCGTAAACTAAAGAATAATGATAAACTGGTTACACTAAATTATTTTGCCGGTTATTCTTCTTCCATTTATCTTACTGGAAATTTAAGCCATATGACCCCTGTTAAAAAAAATATGAGCATCTCCCGCCGCAAATTCATCCGTAACGCCGGTATTGCAGGTGCAGGATTTTTTATTATTCCAAGACATGTGATGGGCCGTGGCTTTATAGCTCCCAGTGATAAACTGAGTATCGCAGGTATTGGTGCCGGTGGAAAAGGGGCCAGTGACCTGGCTGAATTTGCAAAAAGTCCGAATGTAAATATTGTTGCACTCTGTGATGTGGACGACAGGGAATCCGCCAAGACAAGAGAGAAATTTCCCAAAGCCTCTTACTATCATGATTTCAGGGAAATGCTGGATAAAGAAAAGAACAATATAGACGCTTGTTCCATTTCTACTCCTGATAATACCCATGCAGTCGCCACATTGGCAGCAATGCAGTTGGGTAAACATGTGTACACGCAAAAACCACTGACACATGATATCTATGAAGCAAGGATACTGGCACAGGCGGAAAAGAAATACAAAGTGGTAACACAGATGGGTAACCAGGGAGGTTCTGGAGACGGTGTCCGCAAAGCCAAAGAAATGGTGAATGCCGGAATGATCGGGAATGTAACGGAAGCCCATGCCTGGACCAACCGGCCTGTATGGCCACAAGGTATTGCCACACCTACCGGTAAATATGATATTCCCAAAGAACTGAACTGGGATCTCTGGCTCGGCCCGGCCAAGATGATCGATTTCAACCCTGCTTATCTTCCTTTCAACTGGAGAGGCTGGTGGGCCTTCGGTACAGGAGCCTTGGGTGATATGGCCTGTCATATCATGGACCCGATCTATCGCATACTGCCCATTGATTATCCTGATTCTGCAGAATGCAGCGTAGCAACAGTCTGGAAAGAAATGTGGAATGATACACAAAACCTGGATGCCTGTCCTCCTGCTTCCATCATCCACCTGAACTACCCGAGAAAAGATGGTAAAGGAAATATCAAAGTATCCTGGCATGATGGCGGTTTGTTACCGGAAAGACCGGATGAATTATTACCCGACGAATCCTTTGGCAACTGGGATGGTGGTGTATTGCTGATCGGTACAAAAGGGAAGCTGCTGCTGGATTGTTATGGTGCCAACCCACGATTGCTGCCCACCAAACTGATGAAGGAAAAAACAATGCCGAAGGAAACGATCAAAAGAGTTCCCGAAGGACACTATATACAATGGGTAAATTCCTGTATTGCCGGTTATGGCAAAGGTGAGACCAGTTCTCCGTTTTCTTATGCCGGACCGTTCACCGAAAGTATCCTGATGGGTAACCTTGCTATCCGCAGCTGGCTGATGAAGAACCCGAACCTGAAAGGATGGGGTGATAAATATCTCGGCCGCAAGAAACTATTATGGGATGCAAAGAATATGAAGATCACCAATTTTGATGAAGCTAACCAGTTTGTAAAGAGGGAGTATAGGGATGGGTGGAAGCTGGAGTTGTGATAAACGAAATTCGAAGTGGGAAGTAAAATAGTCTTTTGATTAAAGACTATTTTTGTTTAGTGAAGTTCCTACTTCATAGTTCTGGCATCGTACTTCATTCTAATAGCTTGACCAAATCCATCAATTCGGACTGCTTATAAATATCTTTCTCCCCGGAAAAACATTTACTGAATTCTTCCAGTAGCTGTTTGATCACATCTTTATTCTTCTGTGGTTTGAAATAATGATCGATCGGGGGAACCGAGATGCGTTTGAAATAATTGTCCACGTCTTTATGGGTGAAGACCTGCCCGGAAGTGGGGTCAATAAAGAATTCTATTTTTTCAACC
>CALRSN020000468.1:0-3025 GCA_943370865.1 Bordetella parapertussis | reverse complement strand
TTTTGCCAATGATGCCTGCGCATTTTCCACCTGGGATGGATCCGCCCCTGGACCCGGTGTCTACGGCGACGAAACAGCTACAGCTCCCTTTAGCCACACTATTCAAAGAGGTTACAGTGTGAGTACATGGAATATTAGCCAGTTAAATTTACTTAACCTGGCAACAGGCGATCTTGAAATAGTAGATGACCGGAATATCAGTAGTGGTATCACAACATTAAACACAGATCCGGGGGGAACTCCTAACGGCGCTGCATTAAGAGCAATAAGTACTGCAGGCCACCGCATAGGTGCAAGTCATGATGCCTCAGGCCCCTTGAATGGAGACATTGCAGAGATAATTGTTTATGATCGCTCGATAAATGGAGCCGAAAGAAACAGGATTTTTTCCTACCTGGCGTTGAAATATGGGATAACCATAAAAACCGATTTAGTCTCATCAGCCGGAGCTACAGTTTGGAATGCTGCTGCCAATTCCACATACAATAATGCCGTTTTTGGTCTTTCCAGAGATAATGGTGCCAGCGGGTCCGGTTTACTAGTTGCTCAATCTAACAGTATTGAAACAGGTAGTGGAGATGGAACGGGGCAAAATGCAGAGGGAAATATAGTACTCAGCAACCCCTCGAGTCTGGATGATCTTGATTTTTTACAAATCGGAAATGATAACGCGGCCCTTACTGAGAGTGTGAGCCTTGATGTCCCTGTAACTGCCACCGGTTCAAAACGCCTGGCCCGTGAATGGAAAGTTCAGCATACTGGTAATGTGGGAACGTTTGATATGACTATGGATTTCAATGGGCTTACCATTTCTGCCACAGGATCTATACAATTGAGGTTAATGGTGGATGAAGATGGTGATGGTGATTTCACTACTGGTACAATACGATTTTACACCCCTTTCCCGTATGCAGGCGGTATTGCCAATTTCACAAACGTCACTCTGAATAATAACGAAGTGTTTACATTTATTACACAGACAGCAGGCATTTTATTACCAGTTACCTGGAAAAACTTTAGTGCCAAACAGGTGAACAACGATGTTCGTCTTGATTGGAGAATTGATAACAATGCCAATGCCAGCCATTATGAAATTGAACATTCTTCTGATGGTACAAATTTCGAAAGAATTGGAACTGTTTCAAATAGAACGACCGATGTAACCTATGAATTCCTGCATCGCGGGGTATTAAGCGGGGCACATTTCTATAGGATTCGTCAGTTTGATTTTGATGGAAAGAATACTTACAGTAAGATAGTAAGCGTTAGGATTAAAACGCCTGACTTCATCACTTATGTACTGAATAATCCTGTGCTGAATTCAAATGCGGATGTTGTTATAAAAGCCGCCAAACCGGGCATGGCCCTTGTTGAACTTTGGTCAGCCAATGGTGCTAAACTTAGTACAAAACAGCAGGCGATAACAACAGGTTCAACAGTAGTACCAGTGGATATGAGAAGCATACAACCAGGTAATTACCTGATCAGGTTAATAGTAGGCGATCTTGTGCAAACTGTACGATTTGTGAAGCTATAAACTCATTTCTAACATTAAAAAAGACCTATCTTACACAGTTAGGTCTTTTTTAATGTTTATTCTTTCAACAAGTAGAAACTTTGATGGAGTCAACATCTGAAAAGAAAATTGTAATCACAAGGAAAGAAGCGGGATTGATCATACTCCTCTTTGTCATTTCACGAATTATTATCGGGGTCATTGGCATAGAAATGGATCACCAGGCACTTCACCGTAACTGGCAGTATCTTGCTGTTGAGACACTCCACCACGATCTTCTAAAAGGTGTGTGGTATGACCATACTCAACCGCCGCTTTTCAACCTGCTCCTGGGAGTTATCCTGAAAATATCCGGTTCCTCTGCCCCACTCGTCTTTTCGTTACTTCTTAAAATCATTACCCTCTTTAATACATTCCTGCTGCTGCGACTCCTGAAAGGAAATGCGGAACACAAGAACATTCCTTTACTGTTTTCACTGATCTATCTTCTTAGCCCTGCCACTATGCTGTTTGAAAATGAGCTATTTTATACTTCGTTGATAACACTACTATTACTAATAAGCTGTAACTATCTTGTAACATATCAGGTAACCGGTAAGCAGGGCAAATTATTAGGCTTTTTTCTCCCTTTAGCACTCATTTGCTTAACCAGGAGTATGTATCATCTTGCCTGGCTGCTTATCCCATGGCTTTTTCTATTGGTATCTTCCCGGAAACAGAAGTATGCAAGAAAAACCCTGCTGGCTGGTCTTTTCTTTATCGCTATTGCCTGCGGCTGGTACATAAAAAACTATATAATTTTCGGGAGCTTTACCAGTTCCACCTGGGCCGGAATGAACATTGCCCGCAATGTTTTTCATGATGCTGTAATAACGGACTCAGGGCAGATTGCATCGATAGAACCATTCTCGAAAATCTCAGCTTATAATAATTTCCTTCCCCCCGAACCGGCAGCAGCCTTCAAAGGTCTCAATGACCGTGACCTGTTACAAGAAATGAAGAATGACTCCTTCATCAATGAAAAACATGCCGGGTATATAGAAGTTTCGAGGCAGTATATGCTAGCCAGTAAACAACAGGTCATGGATCACCCCGGAGCCTACTTGAAAAATGTAGTGCAATCAGCAATCATTTTCTTTGCTCCTGCAACCAGGTATCCGGTAAATGAAGCTCAGGCCAGGAAAATGAAATATTATGACCTGCTTTATTCATTCAATCTTTCCCACCTGGCCGAAGGAAAGCAGGAAAGAAGAATCGCTTTAACGCTCTCAGCACTCCCAAAGTTTATTATCTATTTATTTGTATTCTTTGTCATTTCCCGCAGCTGGATACAGAAAAAACAAATCACTCTTCTGCATCTTTTCATTGTCTATGTAATCGGATATATCTTTTGTATCAGTTCCTTATTTGAACACTACGAAAACATGCGCTTCAGGTATGAAGCAGAACCATTGTTTCTTGTTTTGGCAGCAGGGGTACTCTCAGCATGGATCAATAACAGATCGAATA
>CALRSN020000467.1:0-3025 GCA_943370865.1 Bordetella parapertussis | reverse complement strand
GGCAATTCAACCAGTATTCAGCGATATTCATTTATAGATGATTCTCCGTTGCCCGGTATTTCATTTTACCGGTTATCTCAAAAAGATCAAAACGATAATACTGCTTATCTGGGAGTAAAAAAAATAATAAACAACTATACTGATGATTTTGAGGTTAAAACTCTTTCAGCAGTTAACAGCAGGTTGATAGTTGAGATCAGTACAAAAAAGCAGGCAAATTGTTATCTAAGGGTGCATGATATCGCCGGCCGGGAAAAGCTAAGGGAACGAATAAGCCTGGCACCTGGTATAACAAGAAAAGAAATTACACTTACACCGGGAACATATATATGGGAGGTGAGAGAAGAAAACGGAGCTATTCATTTTCAGAAAGTAGTAATGTATTAAACAGAAACATATTTGACTATGATATTTTGAAACCCTGTCCGGTACATGAAAACGAACAACTATATTATAACCTTGTTTGCGCTATTGATCAGTTATAGTTCAACTGGCCAGGTATTGCGTGCCTTTAGCCCACGTTACAGTAATCCCTCTGTTAGAGGTAATATAGTTTTTGTTTCTAACAATAGTATTACCTCATCAGGAGTCAACACAACAGAGACTCCTCCAGGAGGTACTGCTGTTAATAATGGAAATGCAGGTGCGAATATCAATATAACCGGTACAACCCTTATACCATTTGGATCGGCATGGAAATATTATTCAACAGGTGCTGCTCCTGCCGGTGCCTGGACAAGCCTTGGATATAATGATGCGGCATGGTCATCCGGGGCAAGTGAATTAGGATACGGTGATGCTGATGAAACAACCTGCATTCCTTCGGGTGGTGGTGGTACTTTATGTGCACCGACAGGGAATAAATATATTACCAGTTATTTTCGGAAAACAATCAATATACCAAATGCGTCTCTATACGGCACTTATCAATTTAATGTAGAAAGAGATGATGGGTATGTTGTGTATGTGAATGGTACAGAAGTGGCAAGAAATAATATGCCTGCTGGCGCTGTTGCTTATGCAACAACAGCCTCTTCTGCCATCGAAGATGCAGTGATCAGTTTTTCAATTGCTAATACTTTTTTTGTGAATGGTAATAATGATATTGCAGTGGAGATTCACCAGGCTAATGCTACCAGTTCAGACCTTTCTTTTAACCTTGAACTAACAGGGGCTGATCCTGCTATTTTTAATTCTTCTTCCGCTGACCTCTCATTGCCATCCTGTACACAAGTGCTTTTTGCAGGTTTATATTGGGGGGCTTCACAAGGCACTGACGGAACCAATACCAGCTGGATCACTAATGAAACCTTGGTAAAATTTAAAATTCCGGGTTCAGCAGTTTTCCAGGACCTCACCTCCACCCAAACAGATTATCATAATAATACTTTAGTACCGGGGTTGCCACACACCGGGTATCGTTGTTTTATTGACGTCACCTCCTTGATCAATACATTAAATCCTAATGGTACGTATACTGTAGCTAATTTAGCAAGTCCTGCCGGTATTGTAAATGCGTCAGGAGGATGGACCATTGTTATTGTGTATGCTGACCCAGCCACCATTGTAAGAAATCTCACTGTCTTTGATGGCTCCGCCATAATGAATGGTGGTGATCCTCCATTATATGTTCCGATTACCGGTTTTTTAACCCCGCCATCCGGCCCGGTCAGCTGTGAATTGGGTGCTGTGGTTTTTGATGGAGACAGGGTATCAACAGATGAATACTCATTTAAACAAAATTCAAACCCCTTAGTAGGTGTTTACACAAGCCTGACTCCGAATGCTACTGCTAACCTGAATGATATGTGGAACAGTACGATCAGTTATAAAGGAGCAGTGGTTACCACCAGAAATCCTGCACATCAGAATACCCTGGGTTATGATGCTGATATTTTAGTGGTACCCAATGCGCTGAATGCTGTACTGGCCAACAGCCAGAATTCTGCCAGTATAAGATTTAGTTCTCCCTCAGAAAATTATATGCTGCAGGTGGCCACTACTTCTATCTCACAATACACACCCTCTTTCAATCTTTCCAAGACCTCACAGGATATAAACGGTGGTTCATTACTGCCTGGTGAACAGTTGCGGTACCAGGTTACTTACCAGAACGGAGGTAATGATATCAGCACCGGAACTGTTATTTACGATAATATACCTGTTGGCACAAGTTATAAGCCCAACAGTTTACTGATTGGCGGCATAGCAAAAACAGATGTAGCTGGTGATGATGAAGCTGAATATGATTTTGCTAATAACAGGGTTGTGTTCAGAATAGGTACAGGTGCAAACAGCACTACCGGCGGTGAAGTAAGCCCGGCGGGTTCTGGAACTGTAGGATTTGATGTGTATGTTGCTAATTCCTGCGAGGTTTTCACTTGCAACAATACAATCAGCAACAGGGCATGGATCAGTTATGCAGGGAAATTATCACTGATAAGCCTGGCCGACTCAAGTGGGGTGATGACAGCGGGATGTAATGTCCCGGGCCCTGTTACGAATACTGTTGCTGGCATTTGCTCTCCTTTAATTGATACGATACTTGTCAATAACTGTCCTTCAATAACAGTCCTGTTGCCGGTGATCAGGTATGCAGGCTACCGGTTCTATACCGCAATGCCTTTCACAGCAGGTAATGAATATAACCCCGCTATACCGGTTTCTTCAACCCGGCATTTTTATGCATTTTATGATGGGCCCGGATCCTGTGATGATACGCTGGATATAAATGTATTTATCATTGCCTGCCCGGATATTGATGATGATGACGATGGTATTCCAGACTATGTAGAATTAGATAACCCGGTAGCTTTACAGGATGCAGATACAGATGGTATCCCTAACTGGAATGATAATAACTACCCTGGTTTTATAGATAACAATGCAGATGGTTTCAATGACAATTTTGATCCCGGGGCCGATTCCGATGCAGATGGAACACCGAATTTTTATGATATAAATTTCCCCGGATGGGTGGATAGTAACAGTGACGGCGTCAATGATGCCATGGACAAAGACCTGG
>CALRSN020000466.1:0-3028 GCA_943370865.1 Bordetella parapertussis | reverse complement strand
GAACCGGTATCGCTATTGTAACCCCTTTCCTGGAGGATGGAACCATTGACTGGGAAGCGTATAAAAAACTCATCCATTTCTGGATCGAAAATAAAGTGGAATACCTGGTAGTGCTCGGCACCACCGGCGAGAGTGCCACCATTCATGGTGAGGAGAAACAAGCGGTGTTCTCTTTTGTAAAAAATGAAGTGGCCGGCCGCCTGCCTTTAGTAGCAGGTATTGGTGGTAATGATACGGCTGAAGTGATCGAAGGATTCAAAAAATTCAATCTTGAAGGGTACAGTGCTATTCTTTCTGTATCCCCTTACTATAATAAACCCAACCAGGAAGGGTTATTTCAACACTATAAAGCATTAGATGCAGCCACGCCATTGCCCATCATCATGTACAATGTACCGGGCCGCACCGGTATGAATGTATCAGCTGATACCACCATCCGCATTGCCCGGGAGTGTAAGAATATCTTTGCTACTAAGGAAGCCAGTGGCAATTTTGAACAGGTCAATCAAATTATCAAATACAAGCCGGCAGAATTCATGGTCATCAGTGGTGATGACCCGATCACTCTACCCATGATCGCTGCGGGGGCAGAAGGACTGATCTCTGTCGTAGCCAATGCTTATCCCAAAGAATATGCGGAAATGGTCAGGCTTTGTATGGATGGGAAATTTGCGGAAGCACAACAACTGCATTATAAATACACGGATATCATTGCTTCCATGTTTACTGAAGGAAGTCCCAGTGGCGTGAAAGCCTATTTAAGTGAAATGGGGCTTTGCAAAAATACGTTCCGCATGCCGGTGTGGCCGGTGAGTGATAAACATATGGAGAAGATCAGGGAATTGATGAAGGGGGTGAAATAGTCTGTCTTTTGTGCTTTTTAAGGTATATAGATATAGCAAGCATCAGTATCCATAGAGTAGTTAATCCCGATAATTCTATTATGCTGAGGGGGCTTATTTTTTCCCTGATAATTTTTAATATTGATTTTTCAGGTAAGGATACACGGGAAAATAAGGTACCACAGCTGAGGCTGCAATTAATCAGTTTCTCATCTTTTTTGAGATTTTTTGGGGGATATTCTCCAAAAATCACCAATGATTTATTTAACAGCACATATCTTTTATGGTTGTCTGATCGGCATAAATCTATAAGTCTTACTACTTCATTATAGCTCGTTTTATTAGTAAATGAAACTCTTACAACCGTATTTGTATCGTAAGTGTATTTGATTTTCCTTGCTTCATGCCTGATTAATTCAAGTTTTTTGCTATTGTCGATCTCGTTACTGTCAATTGAGATAAGTATCTGGTGCTTTTTTCGAATGACTTTTTCAAAATACTCGTCTGAAAACTCATAGTAAAAGTTATCGGACGAGAGGGTAGGAACATAAAGTTGGATAACTCTGGTAGGCTCATTGCCGAACTTTTCTTTGTTTAAAAAGATAAATAGCCAAAGCCCTGCGATACTTATTATACCGGGAATATAAAGTCGCTTTCTATTTTTCATAAATAAAAGATGCCGGCCACAGGCTATTCCATATTCTTTATATCCTAACTTTAATTCCAATTATGCGTAAATTCTCTGGAATAATCCTGGCTGTATTCATCTTTATTCAAGCCGCTTCTCAGGCGGCAGTAAAAATTGTACTTAGGAATGTGCCAGCTTACACGAAATCAGACGCAGATATTTACGCCGCCGGTTCTTTCAACGGCTGGAACCCACAGGATGCTCAATACAAATTTCAACGAGATGATCAAGGGAATTCTGTACTGAACCTGCAGTTAAATCCCGGTTCTTACGAATACAAGATCACCCGGGGTGGCTGGGATAGGGTAGAATGCAAATCGCAGGGAATAGGGGTTACTAACCGGGTATTAAAAGTTGAAGGCCCGGCTACGATAGAAATAAACGTGGAAGAATGGCAGGATCATTTTCCCCCGCTCAAAAGAGCCAGCACCAGCAGCAAAAATGTCCGCATCATGGATACGGCTTTCTGGATGCCGCAATTGAAACGGAAAAGACGGGTGTGGATATACCTGCCCGAAGATTATGCCACTTCCCCCAAAAGATACCCCGTGCTGTATATGCACGACGGGCAGAATGTTTTTGATGATGCCACTTCGTATGCCGGCGAATGGGGAGTGGATGAATTTCTTGATTCTACAAGAATGAAAAAATGTATCGTCGTGGGTATTGATAATGGCGGTGATAAGCGGCTGAACGAATATTGTCCCTACGATTTTTCTTTAACAGGGATAGCGGCAAACAATAAAACAAATAAAGGAGAAGGCGGTTTATATGCCGATTTCCTGGTGAAGACCTTAAAACCGTTTATTGATAAACGTTACCGCACGGCAAAGGATAAGAAAAATACATTTGTTGCCGGTAGCTCCATGGGAGGGTTGATCTCCCTCTATGCTGTATTAAAATACCCCACCGTATTTGGAGGGGTTGCCGTTTTTTCCCCTGCATTCTGGATCAGTGGTTCTAAAATTTACCAGGATATTCGGAAGAAAGGGAAATCGGTCAGGTCGAAGATCTATTTCTTCGGCGGTAAACTGGAAGGCGGGAGTATGATACCCGATATGCTGAAAGCTTTCCAGGGGATGGCGGCTGTTTCCAAATCAACCATGACAACCGTGATACGGGATGAAGGCCTACACAATGAAGCTACCTGGCGAAAAGAATTTCCTTTGTTTTATGAATGGCTGATGAAATAAATAATTTACCTAATCGTTTAGCGGTTATGCCGAATTATAAAAACCTGGTTGTAATCGGGTGTATTTTTTCAAGTCTTTTTGTTACGGCACAATCAGTTATTGATAGTGCTAAGGTGTTTTCATTCCCAGTTAGAAATGGTGTTATTTACCAGTACGATCGAAAGGGTACCGGAATATGTTATTCACCAACACCTGTTGTTACTATTATGACTCATGATGATTCTGTTTTTTATTTTAAAAATGCAAAAGTAACAGGAGTTTTCAGGATAGACAGTTCTTACGTGGTTGTTTTTAGAAATGAAATG
>CALRSN020000465.1:0-3030 GCA_943370865.1 Bordetella parapertussis | reverse complement strand
GGGTGTTTGATATTTGTGAAGAAGACCACGGGCAGTATGACCAGAGTGAACCTATATTCTGGGCAAGCGGTGCATCCCTCTTTATCCGTTCCACAGTTTTTCATGAAGCAAAGGGATTTGATGAATATTTTTTTGCCCACCAGGAGGAGATCGATCTTTGCTGGCGCATCCAACTGGCAGGGTATAAAATATATTCCTGCCCGGCATCAGTTATTTATCATGTAGGCGGGGGTACATTGCCAAGAGGAAACTCGTTGAAGACTTATCTCAACTTCCGTAATAACCATATCATGTTGTCCAAAAATCTTCCGCTGGTAAAGAAGTTATGGATCATACCTGTGCGAAACCTGCTGGATGCTGTATCAGCATGGAAAGGGTTAATATCGGGCGATGGCGGCTATTTTATTGCCATACTAAGAGCACATGCTGCTTTTATAAAATGGTGGCTTTTCTATAAACGTAAAAGTATTTTCCCTGCCAGCAGGGAGGCAGCTCTTTCCGGCTATCTGCAGAAGAATATGGTATGGCAGCATTTTGTAAAAAAGAAGAAGAAATTCAGCGAAATTGTAGAGAAAACGGGTTGAATATTTATTGTGAACCCCTATTTTTGCAACACAAATTTTTGATATGGATCGTCAGGCAGAATATCATGAGGAATTACAAAAAGTACAGGATAAGGATTTTGCCCATAACTGGGTTTCCTCTTCCGGCTTCCTTTTTTACCTGCAGGTAGCCTGTATTGTGGCTTTTGTTTTTGGTAGTTGCTATATGCTTTCTACCAAGCGATTTGCCAAAACGGAGGTGCCTGTTCAGGAGAGCAGCCAGTACACTCCCAAGTACAAATAATTCAGTAAAAAATTTTTTTGCAAAAGGCTCAATGCCTATTTTTGCAACCCCTTAGTTCTTTATAAGCCGGGTATATAAACCGGCAACGAATATGCGGAAGTAGCTCATTTGGTAGAGCACGACCTTGCCAAGGTCGGGGTGGCCGGTTCGAGCCCGGTCTTCCGCTCAGCAAAAGTCCTCTTGCCCCACAGGCGGAGGATTTTTTTTAACAGCACACTCTCACAAGTTTGCCCTGGTGGTGAAATTGGTAGACACGCAGGACTTAAAATCCTGTGGCCAGCAATGGCCGTATCGGTTCAACTCCGATCCGGGGCACATCCCTGCATTTCGGCAGGTTTATGAATTGGCTGCTCAATGATGAGCAGCCTTTTTTCTTGGAGGGTGGTGGCTTGGCGGCTGAAGCCGGGCAGGATGTACGGTGTTCTATAGATGCCATCCGCATAATATAGCTGTGAGTTGAACACGGTACGCAATAGCGCCTGTTTAGTATGCAGATCGGCTTGCTGGTACTGCCAGGCCAGGTTACCTAATTTTGGCAACTGTGTGCGAATCATGGCCAGCTGATCTGCTACCGGCTGCTGGTAATCGCTGATGTATTTTTTGATTACGGCCATTTCTGACTGGTAGCGCTGTGTCCACTTTTTATAAGCTTCTTTATCCAGGTCGTTATTGATATATTTTTCTTCCACACTATCTAAGCGCTGCTGCAACTGGGCCAGCTCTCTCTTTTTTTCGGTGATCATGATATCACGGTCTTTGTGTTGCGCCAGTATGTTCTTTTCAATGGCTTCCTGCAGGTAATTGATATAATGATCCGGCAACGAAAGCGCTGAGAGTAGCATATTCATCTGCTCATGCAGGCGGATGGCCGATAAATTAATTCTCGGGTGGCATTTACACTTATAATACCAGAAGTAACGGCGCTTGCCCTTGCTATTACCAGCTGTGAGGGGTGAACCGGTAGGGCATTTTAATACGGATCTCAGCGGCACTTCTTCATTCATGACGGTACGGTTGATGGTTTTGGTAGTAAGCATAGATTGCACCTTCCACCAGGTAGCTTCATCAATGATGGCGGTATGAATACCTTTTACCAGTTGCTCCGGTTCCTGTTCATCAGCCGGCACCCGGATAAGCCCGGCATAGACAGGATTCATCAATGCATATTTAACTGCAGCAATGCCACGGGGGCCGTATCCATTGCGTTTGGCTTCGAGATAAATTTCTTTTAGCGGTGCTGCCTGCAACTGCATTTCATACATGCGGCGGATGACGGGAGCCCTGGCTTCATCAATGACGATGATCGGTTTATTCTGTGCATCCCGCATATTGATATACCCAAAAGGAGCACCCGTAAAATAACGGCCGGCTTTTAACCCGGTGCGGATGCCCTGGCGGGTGCGCTGCCGGATGATGAGCCATTCCACCTGGGCACCCATCAGCATTTGGGTGCGAAACTGGAAAAAGTAAGGAGATGATGTTTCCATCATGATCGGCTCCAGGGCAGAGAGGATGGTGATCTTGTATTTTTCTTCCAGCATCTCAATCATGTTCAGCGCATCTTTGAGGTTGCGGGAAAAACGATCATACTTAGCCACGATGAGTGCATCTACCTGCTGATGATTTTCTTTGCAGAATTTTTGCAGCAGCTTCCAGTCGGGCCGGTCGAAGTTTTTGGCACTTTGGCCATCATCTTTAAACACATTAAGAATAGCGTATCCATTTTTTGCAGCAAAGTCACGGATGTATTGCTCCTGCCCCTGCAGGGAAAAATTAGACTGATCTTTTGTGCTGATGCGGATATAGGCAATAGCTTGTTTCATGCAGTTTGGTTTGTACTAAGTTAAAACTTCTTCTTTCAGTAATGGCATGGATGCAATATTTGAAATAATGGCATCGGCCTCTGCAATGCGGTTTACCAGTGTTTTTTTAGACAGCTTCAGGTAATAGTCTGCCGTGGTTTTGATGTGGCTATGCCCGAGAAAATCTTGTATATCCTTTATATCCACCTTGGCTTCATGCAGGTGCGTGGCCCGGCTATGGCGCAGTGAATGGGGTGTAAGCCTGCGGTATATTTTTATCCTTCGGCAGCCCTGGTGAAAGAGTTGCTGTATGCTGCGCACACTATACTGCTGGCGGCCCCATCCTTCAAACAACCATTTTACCGGCTTCGGTTTTTCGGCC
>CALRSN020000464.1:0-3031 GCA_943370865.1 Bordetella parapertussis | reverse complement strand
TCATCCAGCCGGGCCGCTGAATCAGTAGTGAATACGTCAATTACCCTGATGGTGGTAATGATGCGGTCACCGTTTCTGAATTGCGGAGGTACATTCTCAGGATTTCTTTTGATGAAAGTGTCCATCATCTGCGTGGCAATAACGCTGTCACCTTTTTTCAGCAACAAAATGATCTCTGAAATATCATACGGATTACTGAAATCAGTTACGGGCATATAGAAAGGTATCTTACCCCGGGTGGTAAAGTACACACTGTCTTTTATCTCCTGCGTATAATTAAGCTTGATGATATTTCCTTTTTGCACTTTGACAGTTCCTTTACCAGCTATTAACTTGTAAGGCATTCCGCCGGGTGTTTTTTTATGGGAAACTTGGTTACAGGCTGTAAACAGGATGACAGCAAACATCGCTAAAACAAAAGACTGGATCAGTTTCATATTTATTAATTATTGTAAAAGTTTGGCATTTTCTTTCAATACTTCTTTGAATTTTTTTACAGTGTCTTCCAGCGAATCACTGCTGCGGCCCCCGGCTGCATTATAATGCCCGCCGCCTTCAAAATAAGTGCGGGCAAATGTATTACAATCAAAATCACCTTTGCTGCGAAAGCTCCATTTTCTTTCCTCATCCCGGTCAATAACCAATGCCACAAGCTTGATGCCCTGGATGGACTGCGGATAATTGACCAGGCCTTCTGTATCGCCGGTCTTGATATAATATTTCAGCAGGTCGCTTTTGGGAATGGCGATCAGGGCTGTATTGTATTCATAAAAGATCTCCATCCGGTGCAGCAGCACATGCCCCGTGAACCGGAGCCGGTTCTCCAAAAAATTATCAAACAGTTTATCATGCACTTTCGGATGCTTGAGGCCTCTTTCTTTCAGGTCGGCCACGATCTTATGCACACCGGCATGCGCAGAGGGGAAACGGAATGAACCCGTATCACCAACCAGCCCGGCATACAAACACTCACTGATATCCTCGTTGATCAGCTCCCCTTTTCCGGCACCCATAATGAAATCATAGATCATTTCACAAGTAGAGCTTTTGCTGGTATCACTGGCACCATAATCAAAAGAGGGAGTATCAGGCTCCTGGTGATGGTCGATCAGTATTTTGGTACAGGTCAGCTGTTTCAGCTTTTCTGTTAAGGTCTTGGTGCGGTGAAAAATGTTGAAGTCAAGACAGAATAACCAATCCGCTTCGTCCAAAACGGCTTCCGCTTTCTGTTTATTCATTTCGTAGTCCATCACTTCTTTCACACCCGGCATCCAGTTCACCCATCCCGCCCAGTTGGTGGGGGAAATGACGGTTACCTGGTGGCCCAGCTGTTCCAGGAATAGCCGGAGTGCCAGCGATGAGCCCATGGCATCCGCATCCGGTTTCTGGTGGGTGGTGATCGCAATTTTCCGGGGCTGGCCCAGCAGTTGATATATCTCTTGTATTGGCTTCATAAAGACGGCTGCGAAGATAAAGAGTTTGGAGTTAGCAGCTTGGAGATTGTGGTTTGCGCCTTTTGGCTACCGTCTGCTCTTTTTTGGAAATAACCATCACCGGGCCGTTATAAACCACAAACTTCACTTACTTTTGCGGCGCAAAAACAAATAACGTAACTATGAGCAATCGGACATTCACCATGATCAAACCTGACGCCATGAAGAACGGCCATGCAGGTGCCATCATCGATCGTATTATCAAAGAAGGATACAAAATTGTAGCATTAAAGCAAACCAAGCTGAGCCCCGAAAAGGCCGGTGAGTTCTATGCTATCCATAAAGAAAGACCCTTCTATGGAGAGCTGGTAGAGTTTATGAGCAGCGGTGTTATTATTGCTGCGATCCTTGAAAAAGATAATGCAGTAGCTTCTTTCCGTGACCTGATCGGTGCCACCAACCCTGCGAATGCTGCAGAAGGTACCATCCGTAAATTATATGCCACTTCCGTCGGTGAGAATGCAGTACACGGCAGTGACAGTGATGAGAATGCTAAGATCGAAGGTTCCTTCTTCTTCAGCGGACTGGAACAGTTCTGATCATTGATAAAACAAAATAGTGAAGCCGGTAATTGTGTTACCGGCTTTTTTATTACCCGGGTAATTTAGTTTCATCCATATATAATATCTCCCACTGGTGACCGTCGGGGTCGGCAAAACTGTGCTGGTACATCCAGCCATGATCAGCAGGTTCAGTATAAATGCTGCCTCCCGCCTCAACTGCTTTCTTTACCAGTTCATCCACCTGCTCCCGGCTGTCCGTATCAATAGCGATCAGTACTTCCGTTGTTTTGCTGGCATCAGCGATCTCTTTTTTTGTAAAAGTTTTGAACATGGGTTCGGTCAGCAACATGGCGTAGATGCTACCGTCATTGATAACAAGACAAGCGGCCTTATCATCGGTGAACTGCTGGTTGAATGAAAAACCGAGATGCGTAAAGAAGTCAATACTTCTTTTTAAGTCTTTGACCGGGAGGTTGACAAATATTTTACCTGGCATTTCTTGCGGTTTAATATGATTTATTGGTTATATGCTTTTTCGATATCGGCGATGATGATCTTTCCCATTTGCATCATGGCCTGCATCACCCTGCCGGCTTTTGCCGGATCCTTATCTCCCATCCTTTTCAATAATATGGAGGGAATAATTTGCCAGGACAGCCCGAATTTATCTTTCAGCCAGCCACACCTGCTTTCCTGTCCGCCATCAGCAGTCAGGCTGTTCCAGTAATGATCAATTTCTTCCTGTGTTTCACAATTGACAAAGAAAGAAGTGGCTTCGGTGAATTTGAATTGCGGACCTGCATCAAACGCATAAAACTGCTGACCATCCAGCTCAAATACGCCGGTCATCACCTGTCCTTTTGGGAATGAACTGCCCTCGGCCCAGTAGTTGATACTGATGATCTTTGAATTTTTGAAAATAGAAGTATATAGCCGGATAGCTTCTTCAGCTTGTCCGTCAAACCATAAAAAAGGGGTTATCGTTTGCATGTACGCTGGTTTTATTTTTGGTCGATCAGTTGAATGATCTCCGTA
>CALRSN020000463.1:0-3033 GCA_943370865.1 Bordetella parapertussis | reverse complement strand
TCCGTTTATAAATCCGGGTAAATTTCGGGCTTTATCCTATATTTTTGCAAGCCTGCCAGATCAAGGCAAGGTTTTTGTTTCCTGCCCGCTGAATTCATCCTGAAAAATCAGAGAGTAATGGTTAAGAACATTTTACCTGCTATAGCGATCATCTTTTTACTGGCCAGTTGTTCCAGTCTTAAGCCCCTGAATTTTACCAGTAATAAGCAGGTAATCTCTTCTTCTGTAACCAATAATGACCAGGCCCGCTCAAATCACCCTGCAAAGACTTCACCCAGGTTTATCGACAATATTGCTGTAACACCTGAGACGGCAGAACCGCCAGTTGCTTCTGAGCCTGTATCTTCTAAGAAAGAGGCCGGAACGACAAGAAGAATATCCGTTGTTGAAACAACTACTGAACCGGCACCTTCATTTTTTGGAGACCGTTCTTCTGTTATCGAAAGTGCCTCCTCTCTCCAGTTGAAATATTCTGTGCTGCTGAATACGGAAGTGGAGCAGTTACAAAATCATGTTTTACTGGAAAAGATAGATGAATGGTACGGTACCCGGTATCGGATGGGTGGTACTACCAAAAAAGGAGTTGACTGTTCAGCATTTGTTCAGTCGGTCATTGCCGGGGCATTTGGATTGGCACTTCCCCGTACCGCCCGGGAGCAATACCGTGTTGCCAAACTGATTTCAAGAACAGAATTGAGAGAAGGCGACCTGCTCTTCTTTAATACAAGGGGTGGTGTTTCCCATGTGGGCATCTATCTTCAGAATAACAAATTCGTTCATGCTTCTGTATCACAAGGAGTGACCATTAGTGATATGTTTGAACCGTATTATCTGCAACGTTTCATTGGTGCCGGTCGTTTGGAAAACAGTGAAGCCAGTCTTTCTGCAGCTAATTAATCTTTTTTGATTCCCAATCTTTTTTGAATAGTGTACCAGACTGGTTGAATGTCTGGTGAAAGATTCATGTAGATAGCCCCGGCACTATACAATGTAATGAATACAATACTACGGGCAAACAAACCTGCAAATCCGTGGAGGTTTATAAATGCATAATAACAAATAACAAAAGAGCCGGCAGCTAATAAAATAGTATATAGTGACTGAATAGTGAACGGGAATAGCCTGAATTTTTTCCAGAGGAACACAATGCGGACGATATTGTAAATAGTGATCGATATAAGGTTAGCGATAGCAGGCCCGATCAGGCCATATTTGATGGTAAGAAAATAGGTAAGTGGCAACATCAACGCTAAAAGGATGACACCACTGATCAGTTCAAACTTCCAGTAATTGGAGGTGGAAATGATTTGGGCGTTAACACCAGTGCCCATATCCACGATCCGCATCAGTCCCAATAAAATAAAGGCACTGAATCCTGCCAGGTAGGTTTCTTTCAGGTGAAAAGTGAGAATAGCCTCGTTATAATTAAGAGCAATCAATACAAAAAGGCCCGAAGCAAAGATCAGTTGATTGATAGAAGAACGCTGGTAAACTCTTTGGAGCAGGTCCATGTTCTTTTCTTTCCAGGCCTTAGACAAATGAGAAATAGAAGCAGCTACAATTCCCCGCTGCGGTGCCTGTATCACACTTCCCATGATCTGTGCTAAGGCAAATATGCCGGCCACATCGGCCCCGCTTTTAACAGCTAATACTAAGGTGTCAAAAACCTGGGAAAGGGTAAAGATGAGAGTGCCTGAATACACAAAGAGGCAGAGCCGCAGAATTTTCCCGAAATAACGACGGCTGACCTTGCTGACGGTAAATGTAAAATGAATCTTTTTGGTAGCAACCAGATAAATAAAAAGGGTGAGTGCTATAGTGGGGTAGGTAAATGCGTAGAGTTTGATAAAAAGAGAGAAATCTTTAATGATACCGGTGATCATCAAAACGATCAATACGGTGGTCAGTAATCTCCATTGCACTTCTTTTAAAAAACTGGTCAGCACAGACTTGCCGAGATTCCAGGCATAAGCTTCAAGAACCGAATAAATAGTGAGGCCCAGCCCCATCGGGAATATCCAATAGTAATACGTAAGGAGTATGGGAGACTTCTCGCCAAATTTCCTGATCACGATGTCTTTGAAAAACCAGCCTGCTATCATCACCAATAAAAAGCCAAACAGGCTAACGAGTAAAGCCCAGGTGATCATATCATTTTTCCTTGGCGGTAAATGATCGTTATAATAATGGTAGAACTTAAAAATATACGAAGGAGTAGCCATCATGGCAAACACATACATCATGGTGGCGATGGCAATAAAGATGCTGGTTAGCCCGTATTCCGCTTCTGTAAAAAGGCCTTCCTTGGTAAAAAAATAAGTATTGAGCAAGCCGACAGCAAAACCAATATAGATCACTGCTGAAGAGATAATACTTTGCCTGCGGATGGTGCTCATGTGGTAAAGATACTGGTCAGGATTGAATGGTCAATAGGCAATCAGTAATATCCAATAGGCTTTTGGATGCTGAGGTCACTGGCTTATTTGTTTTGCAGTCATATAAAAAAGGTTATCAAATACAGGTGCTGATGCAACGTTCACAGTTGAAAGTTTTGTTGTTTGCCAGCTGGTGGTGGGAGATAACCAAGTTTCGCCTTTTTGATCTTTTATTTTTAATGGCATATTAAAACCATCTATACAGTTCGTCCAGCGATAAGAGATTGCTTTATCAGACAGCTGGTATTCCAGCGCCGGGATTTTGGTAGTCCGTAAGTATTGATCAAAAATTTTTGAAAGATCTTTCCCTGCTTTTTTGGAAAAATACTCCTCTACATCTTTCGAATCAACTGTTTTGTGATAGAAATCTTTATTCAGGCCTCTTAAGATATTCCTGAATAATTCATCATTGTTGATCACCTGCCGGATAGTATGCAGCAGGTTGGCCCCCTTATTATACATATCACCACTGCCTTTGTCGTTCACCCCATATGTCCCGACCAGGGGGATGTCGTTTGCTATATTATTACGGATACCTAAGCAATATTCGTCCCCTGCTTTTTTACCGTAATAATATTCAATGAATAAGACTTCCGAA
>CALRSN020000462.1:0-3037 GCA_943370865.1 Bordetella parapertussis | reverse complement strand
CACAGCCGCACTCCTTCTGATTATACTATCGAGACAATTGAATCATCAACACTGGTGTCTATTTCGTATGAAGACCTGGAAAGAGTATACCAGCACTCGCATAAAATGGAACATCTCGGCCGCCTGATCGTTACGTTTGCCATGATCATCAAAGACAATTGGCAGATGCAAATGGTGAAGATGACGCCGAGAGAACGGTTTTTAAATTTTGTGACGAAGAACCCTGAACTGATGCAGCGGGTACCACAGAAATACCTGGCTTCCTATCTCAACATTAAACCGGAAACCTTCAGTCGTTTTAAACACCTGATAAAGGCACATAATAAAGCAACGGCAAAACTGTGACCGGATTAGCCCAAAGCTACATCAAGTATCATCATTACGAGGAATCCCCCGATAAAGCCTAATACAGACCGGTCTGTATATTTATCCCTTTGCGTTTCTGGAATAACTTCCTCCACCACTACGAAGATCATAGCTCCCGCCGCGAAGGCCAATGCAAAAGGAAGAATTGGCTGCATATATATTACTGCAATGGCGCCAATAACACCCGCAACCGGTTCCACGATAGCGGACAATTGCCCGTACCAAAAACTGCGCAGGCGGCTTACACCGTGTCTTCTCAGCGGCATGGACACAGCCACTCCTTCGGGGAAATTTTGTATACCAATGCCTATTGCCAGCGCTATAGCACCGGAAACTGAGGCATCTTCCATTCCAATAGTCGCAGCACCAAATAATACGCCAACTGCCAGCCCTTCTGGTATATTATGCAATGTAATAGCCAGAATGAGGAGAGTGGTTTTGTGCAATTTTGTTTTTATCCCTTCTGATTCTTCCACTCCGAAATTCAGGTGCAGGTGAGGCGTTACTTTATCCAAAAAGAAAATGAATAAAGCACCTAATAAAAAGCCAACCGCAGCAGGCATCCAACTCATAGTGGGATACATTTTTTCGGACATTTCGATAGCAGGATTTAACAGCGACCAGAAACTCGCTGCAACCATCACTCCGCCGGTGAAGCCAAGCATGGGATCAAGTACACCCCGGCTTAGTGTTTTAAAGAAAAATACCAACGCAGCACCTGCTGCTGTTACCAGCCAGGTAAAGCAGGTGGCAATAAGAGCTGCATAAACAGGTCCGATCTTAATAAAGAATTGTTCAATCGTTTCCATGTACTCAGATTTTTACAAACAGGTTCTGTGCTAATTGTTCGCTGATCGTAAAAACAGGAAGCTTTCCTGATCTTACTTCAAGGGAATTATCAAATGAGAATTTCTTTTTTACTTCCAGTTTGGTGCCGATGCCAATATGTTTATGTTTTAGCAGTTCCAGTATCTCGGTTGACTGATCACTTACATGGCTGACCACAGCCGCCTTATTAAAAGGCAGATCAAGTAAACAAACCTGCCGGCTGGTCTCAATTTTTCCATCCTGGTCAGGTATCGGATCTCCATGCGGATCCACCCTTGGGAAACCCAGGAACTCGTCTAATTTATCAATCAGTTTCTTACTGCTCACATGTTCTAAATGTTCTGCCACTTCATGCACTTCATCCCACGTGAATTTCAGTTTCTCTGCTAAAAAAAACTCCCATAACCTGTGCCGGCGGATGATGCCTAAGGCTACTTTTTTGCCTTCATTGCTGAGGCTGAAACCCTGGTAGGGTTCATAATGCAAGAGTTTTTTGGCTTTCAGTTTCTTCATCATATCCGTAATAGAGGCTGGTTTTGCCTTTAGCTCAGCGGCCAGTTCGTTAGTGGTAACGTTCCCATCCTGTTGTTGTAGGTGGTAGATGGCCTTAATATAATTTTCTTCGCTGGTAGAATAATTCAGCACGGCTAAATATTTTTTTAGACAAATCTAAATTATTCCCGGCAGGCTTCCAAATGCCTTCTTTGACGGTAGGGCGGAAACGCTTATTTTCGGCATCCAATTCATGTCTATGACCCTTTACAGGAAATTGTTGTTGCTGCCCCTTTCTATAATACTGCTCACTGGCTGTAAGGATAAAAAAAAGCCTTCTTTGGCTGGCGATGAGCCGGTTGAAGTGACTGATTTTGTTGATTTTTTTCAACCCGCCGATATCCCGTTTGCTTTTGAAGACAGCCTCTTATTAAAAAAGGACAATGATTCCTTACGGATCAGCTATAAAGTGTTTACCCAATTCGTTCCTGATTCGGCATTGGGGAAGGTTTTTGGGAAAGACAAGAAGTTGAAGATATATCCCCTTGGTAAAAAGAAAGCTGAAGGGGCAGAGACTTATCTTTTTGCCAAAGTGGTAGGCGCTGGTAAAAAAGCAGCGTTCATTATTGCAATGGATAAAAACAATACATTTTTAGCAAGCCTTCCTGCCATCAGGACAGATCTTCCGAAGTCTTCTGTACGTACAACAGTCATTGATAGGAGGTACACGATCACGAAGACACAGTTGCGGAAGAATACGGATGGTAGTTTGAGCGAAGGCAAAGATGTATATGTGCTGAATGCGGATGCCAAAAATTTTATGCTGATCATGACGGATGCACTGGAAGATAAAGTGACCGAACTGATTAACCCGATTGACACACTGCCCCGTAAACATAAATTATCAGCTGATTATACTACCGGGAAATTAAATCTTGTTTCCATCCGGGATGGAAGAAAAGCGGACCGCCTGACTTTCTTTATTCATTTTGAAAAAGACAATGGTGCCTGTACCGGTGAGTTGAAAGGAGAAGCTATGATCAGGTCAGCCAACCTGGCCGAATATAAAGTTGGCGGAGATCCCTGCGTATTGCAATTCCGTTTCACTTCTTCTTCGGTTACCTTGAAGGAGATGGAAGGCTGCGGAGCACACAGGGGATTGCGTTGTGCCTTTGATGGCTCTTTTCCCCGGAAAAAAGAAATCAAGCCTAAAACTGTAAAAACAAAACTTTCCAAACGAAAATAATCCCCCTTGCTAACGTTTGCGGGGATATTTGTTCAACTATTTCATTACCTGTGGATAATTTCCTTTCCGGCCTAAATCTGTTTCCTATTCATAATTAAATTTTAT
>CALRSN020000461.1:0-3038 GCA_943370865.1 Bordetella parapertussis | reverse complement strand
TTGCTCTATCGCTGCCTGAAAATTATGGCTCGTCTTGCCCTGCTGATCTTTTGCCGTAAACTGGTCATCAACAAGCCGTCAATTCTGCGATCAAAGGGTCCTTTACTGCTCGCCTGTAATCATCCTAACTCATTTTTAGATGCTGTGATACTGGATGTACTGTTTGAGCAACCTGTCTGGTCATTAGCAAGAGGTGATGCGTTCAAAGGCAAGCTCATCAGCCGGGTATTAGCAGCATTAAAGATCCTGCCTGTTTATAGAACCAGTGAGGGAGTAGAAAACTTAGCAGAGAATTATAAAACGTTTGATGCCTGTATTCAGCTCTTCAAACAGAATGGCATTATTCTCATCTTCAGTGAAGGTAAATGTATCAACGAATGGCATTTGCGTCAGTTGAAAAAGGGAACAGCAAGACTCTCCATCAAAGCCTGGGAAGAAAATATTCCACTCCGGGTTTTGCCGGTCGGTATCAACTATAGTTCTTTTAAACGCTTCGGGAAAAACATTTTTCTCAACTTCGGAGAGATCATCAGCAAAGATGATCTGAACTTTAAAGAAGCTGATGGAATAAAAAACCAGGCTTTCAATAACCTGTTGCAACAGCAATTAGAACAACTGGTTTTAGAAATTCAGAAAATGGATAAAGAAAAGCAGTCAGCGCTACTGGAAATAAAACCATCGCTGCTACAGAAAATTGTACTGGCAATACCTGCTGCGATTGGCTGGCTGGTTCATATGCCGCTTTTCCTGCCCGTAAAAAAAATCATCTGGGAAAAAACACTGGATAACGATCATTATGATTCGATCATGACAGGTATTTTATTATTGGCCTACCCAATTTATCTGCTGCTGATCATTTCTTTACTATGGATATTCACTGGCAATGCATGGGCCTTGTCATTACTATTCCTCTTGCCATTCACCGCCTGGTCTTTTGCGCAGTTAAAACCTCAGCTGGATAATCATTGAGCTGCTGCAATATGGTTTGCTGCAATAAATCCGCTGGTCCACGCATGCTGGAAATTAAATCCACCCGTTACACCATCGACATCTAAAATTTCTCCGGCAAAAAACAAGTTGGGGACTTTTTTACTCATCATGGTATTGGGATCCACTTCATTCAGTTTAATTCCACCAGCCGTAACAAATTCTTCTTTGAAAGTGGTTTTCCCTTTTATATCAAATGTACAGTTACAAAGATTCCTGATCAGCCGGTACTGTTCCTTCGCCGGCATATCCGCCCATCTTCTTTCTGCATTCACTTCAGAAAAAGTCAATAAATATTCCCATAACCGCTGGGGTAATCCAAACGGGTTTTTATTGATGATCTTTTGTGCGGCCATATCAAAACGCAATGACAGAAATCGTTCTGCCAGTTGCTGCTCATTGAACCCGGGCAGCCAGCATATGCTAATTCCAAATTCCCAATTCCTTTCTTTTAATTCTCTCGCACCCCATGCACTCAATTTTAAAACAACCGGTCCGCTCAAACCCCAATGGGTGATCAGCAATGGCCCTTCCTGCTCCAGTTTTGTTCCTGTAATCTTTACTCTCGTATTTTCAACACTCACACCCATCAGTTTGGTAATTGGATTACCAGGCATATTAAATGTAAACAGTGAAGGAACCGGCTGCTCTATTGAATGCCCCATATTGATCAGCCATTCAAACATCGACAATTTTGAATAGCCTCCGCAGGCGATACATAAATAGTCTGCAAGTAGTAGTCTTGTGTCAGCTAAACTGATCTCGAATGTATTTCCTTTTTTCTCAACAGATCGCACCTCGGCATTCATCATGATCTCTATCCCGTATTTATTCACTTCACGCAATAAACAATCTATGATCGTTTGCGATGAATCTGTAACCGGGAACATCCTTCCGTCTGCCTCTGCTTTCAGCCTCACTCCTCTTTCTTCAAACCACTGCACGGTATCTGTTGTAAAGAATTGATGAAAAGCTTTCTTAACGAAATGCTGCCCGCGGGGATATCGTTTGCTTAATTCAGGAATATCAAAACAGGCATGTGTCACATTACAACGTCCGCCGCCACTCACTTTTACTTTAGATAATAATTTACCTGTCTTTTCAACGATAATAACTTTCACAGAAGGATTCATCCGTGCTGCGTTTACCGCACAGAAAAAACCTGCAGCCCCGCCTCCTATTATTACCAGCTTTTTTGACACCTGTTCACTTTTTACAAAGAACGCTGAAATTTTGGTAAGTTCGTTTCCCAGAAATATGAATTCATGGCACAAGCACTCACCAAAAAACAACTGAAAGAACTACCCGTGATGCCCTATGAAAAGATCAGGGATTATTTACAAACAGGGCATATCTTTTTCAGTTCCGGCAGTTACACTTTTTCTGGCATCATTCAGAAACTAACCAAAAGTGTATGGAGCCATGTGGCTATTGTTTATAAAGATGAACAGTTGGGCAGGGTCATGGTACTGGAAGCGGAGCCCTATGTTGGCATTCGGCTGATCCCCTTATCCAATTACCTGAGAAATTATAAGGGGAAAAAACGTCCTTACAAAGGACAGGTGGCTATTGCCAAACTGAATTTTGAGCTGGAAAAGCCAAGGCTTAATAAAGCCATCAGTTTTGGGCTTGATGAGCTGACCCGGCCTTATGATAACTGGGAGATCATCCGCATTATGTTACGGATACTTTTTAAAACCGGTAAAAGAGAAAAGAATAAAAGTTATATCTGTTCAGAATTAGTAAGAGATGCGTTTGCCAAGTCAGGTGTACTCTTCAAAATGAATGATACTTATATCAGCCCGCAGGAGATCTGGCTGGATGAAAGGGTGGAATTAAAATACCGTTTATTATAATTGCTGTAAACTTTTCGTAAAGAGGTTTGGATTGGCCCTTTCTGCTTCCTCAATAGGTTTATAATTGGAAAGTATATCTGCTTTTGTTTTTCTCACACATACATCATGTTCAAAATGCACGGAAGGTTTACCATCTTTCGTTCGCACTGTCCAGCCATCGTCTTCCGTATATACATCCCGTTTCCCCAAATTGAT
>CALRSN020000460.1:0-3044 GCA_943370865.1 Bordetella parapertussis | reverse complement strand
GATATAAAAGGGGTGGAAGCAATATCTGTTAATTTCAGGGATATTCACCAGGAAAGGATCGCACTGTTAAAGTTGCGGCAGAGTGAAAAGAGGTTCCGGGCATTTTTTGAACACAGTATGGATGGCATTGTAATTGGCAACGAAGCCGGGGATATTCTGGCTGCTAATAAAGCTGCCCAGCAGGCATTCGGGAGAACGGAGGAGGAGATCATACTGGCCGGCAGGTCTGGCCTGGTAGATACAGCAGATATCGCACTGGCTGCTAAACTAAAAGAACGAAGTGAAAAAGGATTTGCGAAATTTGAAATAAACTTTTTTAAAAAGGATGGTACTAAATTCCCGGTTGAGCTGACTTCTTCTGTCTACAGAGATTTAACCGGCAGTCAAAAATCAATAACCATCTTTCGGGATATTTCTGATCGGAAAATTGCGGAGCAAAAAATAATAAATGAGCGGATGCTGTCCGATTCACTGATCAATAACCTGCCGGGTATCTTCTATCTCTACACCATAGAGGGGAAATTCATACGGTGGAATAAAAATTTTGAAACGCTGAGTGGTTACAGCAGCAACGAAATTGCAAACATGCATCCGCTGGATTTTCATGAAGGAGCAGAGAAGAAACGGTTACAAGAGAGGCTGGGTAAAATATTTAAAATGCAGGTGCCGGGTATAGAACTGGTACTGACTGCCAAAAACAAAAGAAATATACCCTTCTTTATCAACTCCATGGCGATTATGTATGAGGGAATACCCTGTGTGATAGGTACGGGTAATGATATTACCCGGCGAAAGAAAGCAGAGCAGGATCTTATTGAAAGCGAGGCTGCTTTTCAGCGTTTATTTGAAGAATCATCAGAAGCTATCTTGTTGCTTGACGGCACCAGTTTTATTGATTGTAATAAATCAACATTGTCGCTATTAGGGTATTCTTCTAAAGATGTTTTTCTGAATAAATCACCCTGGGATATATCACCGGAGTACCAGCCGGATGGCAAATCTTCTATTAAAAAAGCAAAAGAAATTATAGCAAAAACACTGAAAAAGGGATATTACCGGTTTGAATGGATACACAAGAAGGCCGATGGTTCTGAAGTCCCGGTGGAAGTGATGCTGACGCCTGTCATCATTAAGGGAAAGCAATTAATTTATACGGTCTGGCATGATATTACCAAACGTAAAATAGCTGAAGAGGAATTAAGGAAAAGCATGAAGGAGATATCGGATTATAAATATGCATTGGATGAATCCGCTACCGTTTCTTTTGCTGATGAAGAAGGTACTATCACTTATGTGAATGATAAATTTTGTAAGTTATATGGGTATAAAAAAGAGGAAATCGTAGGGCAAAACCACCGGGTACTTAATTCTAATGTTCATCCTGCATCCTTCTGGCAACATTTCTGGCAAACCATTCAAAAGGGGAAAGTATTAAAGGCAGAGGTTTGTAATAAAGGGAAAGATGGAACATTGCATTGGTCTGATACAACCATCATTCCTTTTGCCGGGGATAATGGCAGGCCTTATCAATACCTGGCCATTCGGTTTGATATTACCGAGAAAAGACAACTGGAAGAAGATTTAGCCCGGCAACAAAAGTTGGAGCAGATCAGGATCACTGAAACAGCACTTGAAGCCCAGGAGAAGGAACGTAACTATCTCGGCCAGGAATTACACGATAATGTAAACCAGATATTGGTAGGTACTAAGCTATTGTTGTCAATAGTCAGAGATCACCCGGAAGAGAATAATAATCTTGTCGGTTCCTGTGTCGATAACCTGCAACATGCTATTGATGAAAACAGGAAATTGTCACATTCACTGGTTACACCCGATCTTAATTTACAAAGCCTGGCCAAACAGTTGCGGCAAATGACCCATGAGATGTTCTTTGCTTCGGAGATAGCTGTAACAATTGAGAGCAAAGAGTTTAAAGAAAAACTGCTGGATAAACAACGGAAGATAGCCATTTACCGTATTGCCCAGGAGCAATGCACTAATATCATAAAGTATGCAAAGGCTAAAAATGTAACGATCACTTTGCGAAATGAAAACGGTACTTTCCACATGAAGATAGCTGATGATGGGCAGGGTATGGAAGCCGGCAAAGCAACGGATGGTATTGGTATCCGGAACATCAAGGGCCGTGTCAGTATTTTTGGAGGCAAGGCTAGTATTGACACCAAACCGGGTAAAGGTTTTGCTTTGCTGATAGAGATACCTATTAAATGATCATCTTACCATCTTGCCACAATCTTGAAATTTACTAATCTTGGTGTCAACCTGTTGGGCATGGTGTACACGGTATTGGAGAAATCTTTTACCAGTAAATAGGAAATGGTATTGGGCCTGTCGATAAGGTTAAACACTTCCAGGCTGGCCCAGATACTTTCAAAACTCCTGAACGGGCTATGACTGCGCCGTTTGCTGCGGTCGCTATCAAGTAACAAAGCACTAAAGCCTATATCCACTCTTATATATGGCGGTATCTCTAAACCGTTCCTGTATTTTACACTGTTCGGAATATTATAAGGAAGATTAGTTCCATACAACCAGTTCAGGTACATTTTAAAATTCTTATTCGTAGCCAGGTAGTCCTGGAAGAACATACCAAAAGTGATCAGCCTGTCGGTGGGCCTGCGTACCCAGCCTTTTTCTTTGGTTACACTATCAATAGGCTCATTAAAATCATTTAATGTATAATCCTTGTACGTATCCCCTTCAATATCTTCTTTACTCCGCATAAAGCCGAGACTGATCCAGCTCTCGGCATCTTTTACTAATTCACCAAACAACCGCATTTCAATACCGGCTGCATAGGCTTTGGCCACGTTCTCTCCAAAATAGCGGATGCGGACATTGTCAATATCATAAGGTACCACATCGGTCATATGCTTATAATAAAGCTCTGTTGTTAACCGCATTGGTCTGCCGGCAAGTCCCGGGAAATTATAATCAAAACCGGCAACACCCTGTATACTTTTTTGTGCCTTCAGTTTTGTATTTACAGTACCGTCATACCTTCTTAATTCCCGGTAGAAGGG
>CALRSN020000459.1:0-3045 GCA_943370865.1 Bordetella parapertussis | reverse complement strand
ATTCGGCAGAACTGTTTGTTGATGAAAACCCCCAGGTACGCTTTGTAATTGACAGCATTGATTATGCAGCTACTGGTTATATGAATGCACAGATCGATTATAAGTATCGTTCAAATGGCGGAGCTTTCCTCCAGCATTTATCAAGACTACCCGGTGATCGTGGCGGCATTTATCATCCTGCAGCCGGAGATGGTGTGATTGAATTAACAGATACACTGCCGCATTTGATCCGTGTTGAAATAAAAGATGCGTATAAAAATTTTTCTCAACTTTCCTTTCTGTTGCAATATGATAACAGTCTTGCTAAAAGAAGTTTCCAGGAAATACTTCATCAACACTTTGCACCCAACCAGGTGAATGTGCTGGAGAAACCAGACTTTGAAGTGTATTTGCCCGAAGGATGTTTATATGATACCATACAACCTCTTTATTACAGGAGTAATACAAATTCCTTCTATGCCGTATCGGGACTGCACCAGTTAAACGATGCTTCTATACCCCTGCATGACGATATTAAGATCCGCATTAAACCGGATAAGATAGTCCCTGCTGAACGAAGGGGTAAAATAATCATACAACGAAATGGCCGGGGCGTCTCCAACCGGAAAGCCGAATGGCAGGGGGAATGGCTGGCCGCCTCATTTGGTGATCTAGGAACCTTCCAGGCTTTTTCAGATGTGCTGCCCCCAACGATCAATGAATTGGGAAAAGGGGATACGATTGATCTGAGTCCTGCAACAAGAATAATATTTACTCCGTCTGATAATTTTGGGGTGAAAAGTTTCCGGGCTGAACTCGACAGCCAGTGGATTCGTTTTACCAATGACAAAAGCCGCAACTGGATCTATGTATTTGATGAAAGATGCCCTTATGGAATACACCATTTGAAAGTGACGGTAGAAGATATAGTGGGTAATGTGACGACGAAGAACTGGTGGTTTAAAAAGTATCCCTATACACCTCCAAAGAAAAAGATACCAGCTAAAAAGAAGAGAAGCAGTAAAAAGAAAACAACTACCTCAAAGAAGAAAACGGCAGTAAAGAAAAAATAACAAGCCGTAATAATATCGTTTTATGATAACATTAAAAGAAGGCAATAAGGCCCCGGCATTCTCCGGCATAGATCAGGATGGTAACAAGATTTCTTTGTCTGCTTACAAAGGAAAGAAAGTAGTGCTCTATTTTTACCCGGAAGACGATACACCCACCTGTACGATACAAGCCTGTAACCTGAGGGATAATTATAGTTTACTGAAGAAAAATGGGTTTGAAGTGATCGGTGTGAGCCCGGATGATGCAAAAAAGCACAAAAAATTCGAAGCTAAGTTCAACCTTCCTTTTACTTTAATTGCAGATACCAACCATTCTATTTTAGAAAAATATGGTGTATGGGACCAGAAGCAAATGTTCGGTCACAAATATATGGGTGTGCTGAGAACTACATTTGTGATTGATGAAAAAGGAATTATCCGAAAAATATTCCTGAGGCCTAAAAACAAAACCCACGCAGAAGAGATTATAGCAGCGTACAAATAATTTTCCTTCTCCCCACTTTTAGGGACAGATCTCCCTATTCCGGCGATTGTTCAGGCAGTTGCCAGGAACCATCTTTGTCTTGTCATTACAACAAATGAATTTAATCAACAACCTTAACCTTTAAACTTATCCAGAATGAAAAAGATTAAACAATTAACAGCAATGCTGGCATTATCTTCTTTGCTCATTGTTAGCTGCGACAAAGATGAAGATGATGATTATAACAACCAGCCTGCTGTTCAGTCAACAATTGTAGCAGGTGCCGGAGATAGCACAACGGTTGCCGGGAAAATGGCAGAGTTCCGGTTGGTACTCGGAGATCCACTCAATACAACTCCCAATCAAACAGCTGGTCGCCGCGAGGTGAACTGGGATGGAGTACCGGCCAATTTTACCAACAATAATAATTTCCCACTTGACTTTTTCGGTAAATCAGATGTGGCAGAGCCCAATGGAAGAAAAAGGGGGTTATTATATGCCAATAACGGTACCCAGATCAGGATTGACAGTACTGATTTCTCGGAGATCGATCCCTCTTATGCCGGGCAGTTTGAACCCTTCAGCCGCAAAAGATTAGTGATTGCAGCCGGAACAACTGTTTCCGAGATCTTATTTAAAGTTCCGGGCACTACAACTGATGCTTCCGTAAAAGGATTTGGTATTGTCTTCGTGGATGTGGATGATGCCAATTCAACCTTCATTGAATTCTTCAATGGCGCAAAGAGCCTGGGAAAATTCAAGGCTCCAGCTGCGGCAGGTTCAGGTAAGTTTTCTTTCCTTGGTGTTCATTTTCCTGCAGAAAAGATCACAAAGCTGAGGATCACCAGCGGGAATGCAGCATTAACAGCAGGTGTAAAAGATATAACAGATGGTGGTACAAAAGACCTGGTGGTATATGATGATTTTCTGTATAGCGAACCGGTTGCCGTGCAATAATGATGTCGTAACAGTGGACGGTTTATATGTCAAAAGCCCTGCGGTACTCTTACCCGGGGCTTTTCTTATCCCCGTATTCGGTGATAGAAAAAACAAGTAACAGGAAAGAAATTTGCAATGTTCATTTAAACTTTATCAGTCATGAAAAAAATATTCTTTCTTTTTGTCTCCGCTTTTGTAATGGCCAGCTGTGAGAAAAAAAATGAACAAGATACTCCTGGGGCCATCATACTTACCGCTTCAGGCTATATTACGGCAAAGCTCGATGAGTTCAGGAATCTTTTAGGAGACGTGCTGAATACAACACCGGGCCAGGTCTCGGGCCGCAGGGAGATCAATTGGGATGGAGTGCCTGACCAGTATATTACGGAAAGAATTCCTTCTGATTTTTTTAATCCAACAGCACCGGGCTCACCTGTCTCTTTGCAAAGGGGTTTTCAATATTCAGGTGATGTGGATGCCCGGATCAGTGCTAACCTGTTTGCTGATAAGGAGGCCAGTAATGCTGCCGAATTTTCATCCTTCAGTGGTGGAAAAACATTCTCTGCGGTCAGCAGTAATTTGTGGAATGTG
>CALRSN020000458.1:0-3074 GCA_943370865.1 Bordetella parapertussis | reverse complement strand
GGTCAGTGTTATGCTGCTGACTTTATTGCAACAACCCGATTTTCCTGTAGTTAATCAACCCTCAGCAGTCCCTGCTTCCACGGGTCATGTTTTTATCATCACTACGGATGGGTTACGCTGGCAGGAGGTTTTTACCGGCGCCGATTCTTTATTGATAAATAATGAAAAAGCTACCCCTGGTAGTGATCTGCTTAATATGCAGTACTGGGATTCCAATCCTGAAAATAGAAGAAAGAAACTGATGCCCTTTTTGTGGAATGTGATTGCTAAAAATGGGCAGTTGTCAGGAAACAGGTTGTATAATAACAAAGTTGATGTGGCTAATGCCTATGCTATTTCTTACCCAGGGTATAATGAAATATTTACCGGCACAGCCGATGAGATGATCTCCTCTAATAAAAAATACCGGAATCCTAATATCAATGTGCTGGAGTTTCTGAATAGCAAAGAAGGTTTTAAAGGAAAGGTGGCAGCTTTTACTTCCTGGGATGTGTTTCCTTATATATTGAATGAAAAGCGAAGCAAGCTGACTGTAAACAGCGGTTACGAGAATGGCGTGGAGTATTCTGCGAGGCAGGAAATGATCAACGTAGTACAGCAGGAAGTAACGGATAAACAAGCTACAAGACATGATCAGCTGACTTTTGCCTGTGCCAAAGAGTATTTGCAGACGCATCAACCAAAATTATTTTTCCTTGGGCTTGGCGAGACAGATGAGTTTGCCCACGATGGCCGCTATGACCTGTACCTGCAACAGGCTAATGCAGTGGACAGGATGATCGCCGAATTGTGGCATTGGGCACAAACAACGCCGGGTTATAAGGACAATACCACTTTTATCATTACCACAGATCATGGAAGAGGAAGTAAGGCCAATAAATGGACATCACACGGGGCCTTTATTAAAGGTTCTTCGGAGGTATGGCTGGCGATAATCGGGCCTGGTATAGATCCTTTGGGGGAGATAAAAGAACAACAGCAACTCTACCAGCGACAGCTGGCACAAACCATTGCTAACTTATTAGGCGAAAATTTTGATCCCGGACAAGCAGTTGGAGAAGCTATTGTACTGAAGAAAAAAGCAACAGTTCTGCCCCTTTCCGAAAAGGACAGAACTGTTGCCGTGATTAACGATGCCCGTAAATAAATTTCTCCCGGAATAATTCCACCTGGCTTTTTAGCTGTAACAAACAGCTTTTACAAAGGCAATCATTGTATTTCTGCTCAATGAATGCTTTTTCCTCGGCGGTAAAGCTGAAGCCAAAACACTGGCATTGGGTAATATTACCGGGTTTGCATTCAAACGGGGTATTGCAGCGGGGGCATTTTTTTACTTCATGCTGGCACATAGCTAAAATTTACAATTGAAATCTTACGCCGGTACTGAAATTGAATTTCCTGGAATTATATCCCCTGATATCAAAATATTCTTTATTGGCGATGTTCTTAAGATCAAGAAATAGCCGGAACACTTTATCAAACTTATACTCTCCGTAAAGATCAATAGTGGTATAGGCTTTCAGGATCTCGGGGCTGCTGCCATAAATAAATTCTTCTCTTTTACTTACCGATCTTGCCTGGGCCCGGATGAAAATTGCTTTTGTTGCCTGTACACCAACTGATACGTTTATTGCATGTTTGGGTATCCTGTATAAATTGAAGTACGTAGTATCCTTACCAATGGGGATTCCGGTGCCATCAAAAGCAGAAGTAGTTTCACCATCTGTATAAGTATAGTTGGCATCAAGGCTTAGTTTTCCCCTGCTATAATTGAGTTCGAATTCAGCACCATAATTTTTCTGCTCACTTACATTCAGGTATTTGCTTTCAAATAAAGCAGGGTTGTAAGTATAAACAATGGCATCTTCTGTATTCCGGTAAAAACCAACAACCCTCAGCCGAAAAATATTTGCAGATGAAATGGCAGCACCAGCTTCAGCGATCATACCTTTCTCCGGTTTCAGGTCTTTATTACCGGCAAATGCATCAAACAACTGGTATAAAGAGGGTGTTTTAAAAGCAGAATAGAGATTGGCAAAAACTTTCACCGTACTGTTTATTGCATAAGATGGATTAAATGTGAATGTGAAATTGTTTCCATATTCAGAATGTTTATTCCAGCGGCCACCGGCTTCTGTCGTAAACCCTTTATTGTTTTTATAAACCAGGGAAACATAAGGACTGAACTGGTCCATTTTTGCAGCCAGAGGAGGTGCTGTATAAGGCCCAAAACTTCCTGTTGAATAATAGGATTGATCGGTATTGTTAAACCGGTAATCAGCACCAGCCAGTATCTCAATATTCTTTAATAACCAGCTGTTATAGATCTCTGCAAAATGTGTTCTGCCGGTATAGTCAGCACGGGAATATGAGGAGAAAGGGTTACTGATATGCCCCGGTTCATCTACATACAGGCGTTGTGCCCTGTTATAGTTATACGTAACGTGAAGGGACCCCAATTTATGTTTATAAACAATACTTGTTCCTGCCTGGGTGTTTTTATTCAGACCCGTATAATCCCGGTCATCTTTAAAAGCAGAAGCATCCAAATCAGTTTTATAACGGCTGTAAGAACTGAAGAGGGTAGCTTTTATTTTTGGCGAAACTTGAAAACCCAACTTGCCATTAACAGTATTTTGTTCAATACCATCTTTATCAAATAGCGCGGTTTCATTTTCATCATGTGCTGTAGAAAATCCATCTGACCCCAGGTGTGTATAATTGAAAGAGAGATCAGCCTGCTTTCCCTTTGTACTAAAACCAAGATTTTGCTGCAACGTGTTATAACTGCCACCGCTGAGATCTCCATAAATGTTGAAAGTTCCTGCCGCGGGTTTCTTTGAAATGATATTAATGACACCGGCCACTGCATCTGATCCGTATAAAGTTGACTGACCGCCCTTCAGAATTTCAATTCTTTCCACCTGCCCGCTGGTAATAAAGTTGAGGTCAAAATAATTACTGATAACGGATGGGTCGTTAACAGGAATGCCATCCAGTAATATCAACACATTGCCTGCTGACGCACCACGGATGGATACAGTCTGGTTGGTCCCTAAAATGTTATTGGCACC
>CALRSN020000457.1:0-3098 GCA_943370865.1 Bordetella parapertussis | reverse complement strand
AGCATCAAAGAGGAAATCCGCCAAAACCTGATCGCCAAACTTAAAAAAGGAGATACTACCTTCTCCGGCATTGTCGGCTATGAGGACACGGTAATACCTGATGTGGAAAGGGCACTGCTCAGCAAGCATAATATTTTATTCCTTGGTTTGCGGGGACAGGCCAAAACAAGAATGGCCCGGCAAATGGTGGAACTGCTGGATGAATATATTCCCTGTGTGGCAGGCAGTGATATCAATGATGATCCTATCAACCCTGTTTCCCGGTTTGCTGAAGAAGAAATCGCCACGCATGGCGATGAAACACCAATCCACTGGATCCATCGCAACGAACGATACGGCGAAAAACTGGCTACCCCTGATGTAAGTGTGGCAGACCTCATCGGGGACATTGACCCGATCAAAGCTGCTAACCTGAAGCTGAGTTTCGCAGATGAAAGAGTATTGCATTATGGCATCATCCCAAGAAGCAACCGGGGTATTTTTGTGATCAATGAATTGCCCGACCTGCAGGCAAGGATACAGGTAGCTCTATTCAATATCCTCGAAGAAGGTGATGTACAGATAAGAGGTTTTAAATTAAGATTACCACTGGATATATTATTTGTCTTCACGGCCAACCCGGAAGACTATACCAATCGTGGTTCCATTGTTACACCTCTTAAAGACCGTATCGAAAGCCAGATATTAACCCACTATCCCAAATCATTGGAAAATGCATTGGAAATAACGGAACAGGAGGCTGAGATCAGCGAAGAGCAAAAAAGTAAAGTCAATGTCAGCGATTTGGTAAAACGGCTGATAGAACAGGTAGCTTTTGAAGCAAGAAGCAGTGAATTTGTAGATAAGAAAAGTGGAGTAAGTGCCAGGCTAACTATTTCTGCCTTTGAAAATGCAGTAAGTGCTGCCGAAAGAAGAGCCATCATCAACAATGAAAAACAAACACAGGTTTGGATCGGTGATCTCGCCGGTATCATCCCATCCATTACCGGTAAAGTGGAATTAGTATATGAAGGTGAGCAGGAAGGCCCTTACCAGGTGGCCATGAACCTCGTAGAAAAAGCGATCCGCTCACAGTTTGTCCAATATTTCCCGAACCCTGACACGTTAAAGAAAAGAAGAAATACCGGCAAGCCTTCGCAACAGGAGAAAGAAGAAGAAAATCCTTACAAACCTATTACCAGTTGGTTTGATAAAGGCAACAGCCTGAACCTCTCCTTCAACACTACTGACAAAGACAAGATATTGCAGTTATACAAAGTAGATGGATTGCAGCCGCTGGTAAAAAAATATTTCCCGAAAGCCAATGAGGAACAAGCGGCTTTACTTATGGAGTTTGTGCTGCATGGTCTTGCTTCTTATTCACTCATCAGTAAAAAAATATTCGAGAGTAAGATCGAGTTTAAAGATCTTATCGGGAGCATGATGAATTTGGGCGGGAAAGATTTTGAAGAGGAATTTGACGAAGAGGCTTAATAACAAAAAGCCCTGCTGTTTCAGCAGGGCTTTTATATAAGACTCAAATATTGTTATACTCTTAGAACCGGAAACCAATACTGGCACCGCCCCAGGGAATAAACCCACCTTCACCAATAAAGGGGGTGAAAGCTACTCTCCAGGTAATGCCTTTTTTACCAAATGGTTGTTTCCGGAAGCCCAGTGTGAATGATCCGAACAAATTACTGGATGTTCCTTCGTCAAAAATATCACTGGCAGAAATATAAGTAACCCCTGCACCCATTTCAAAATATTGCCCCCTGCTTCCGGCCAGGTAGTTGATCTGGGCTGGTATGGCTAAATAACCTTCGCCATCTGCTGAAGCACCACCGATACCAACACGCATACCCAGTCCATTCTCCAGTTTTCCAAACCTTCCATCGTAGTTAACAGAATAGATCACTCCGGCACCTCCTACTTCAAGATATACTTGTGAAGCATTGGCCGTTGTTTTTCCCTCCCGTTCCATACCCTGCGCCATAGCAGCAGAATTTCCTAACATAAATAAAGCGATCAATACAGCTGTTCCTGAGATAAAAATTCTTTTCATAAAAATGGTTTTGTTTATGCAGCCAAGATATAATAAATAGTTTCCTGGTGCAACCCGTTAATAAATATTAACTTCTTTTTCGAGCTCAACCGCAAACTTATCCTTTACACTCTGTATAATTTTGTCACTTAATTGACAAATGTCAATCCCCCTGGCATTACCATAGTTCACTAATACCAATGCCTGCTTCGCATGACAACCGGCGTCCCCTCTCCTGAATCCCTTCCAGCCGCATTGTTCGATCAGCCAGCCCGCTGCAATCTTCATACTCCCATCAGGGTTACGATAACCAACTATTTCTTCAAAACGTTGCTTCAGTTCTAAAAATTTCCTGTCCGTTACAGAAGGGTTCTTAAAAAAACTACCGGCGTTACCAATGGTTTTGGGATCGGGCAGTTTGGAGGAGCGGATATTGATCACCGCTTCGGAGATGGCTTTGATGCTTAATGCCTCTACTCCCATCCTTTCCAGTTCCTGTTCAATAGCTCCATAGCTGGTATGAAAGATGGGAGTCTTATGCAAACGATAGGTGACCGATGTGATAATGAACTGGTTTTTATATTTTCTTTTAAAAACACTTTCCCGGTAGCCAAACTCACAATCAGAACGGGTGAAATTGACCAGTTTCTTTTCCTGTACATGCCAGGCTTCGAGATTCCAGAAAACATTTTCCAGCTCCACCCCATAGGCCCCGATATTCTGCATGGGCGATGCCCCGACACTGCCGGGGATCAGTGATAAATTTTCGATGCCCGCCCAATTACGATCAATGCAATACAATACAAACCGGTGCCAGTTCTCCCCTGCCCCTGCCTTCACATAAACATATTCCTCATCCTCATGCAATTCCTGGATGCCGGTTATTTCATTTTTCAGTACCAATCCATCCACATCTTTGGTGAAAAGAATATTACTGCCGCCACCGAGTACGATAGTGCCAGGATTAATATTGATGGACTCAAGGTCATTTAAAGATGAAAAGGTCGCCAATTGCCGGGCCTTTACATCAATCCCAAACGTATTAAAAGGTTTCAGCGAAATATTATCCAGGACT
>CALRSN020000456.1:0-3102 GCA_943370865.1 Bordetella parapertussis | reverse complement strand
ATGCACCTTTGCAACTGGTGAAGCGACGTTACATTTTTGCACAGGAGAAAACGGTAAAAGTGTATCCCTCGTATATACAAATGCGACGTTACCAGTTATTGGCCGTAGCTAATAAACTACAGGAAGCCGGAGTGAAAAAAATGCAGCGCATCGGTCACAGTATGGAGTTTGAGCAGATCAAGGAATATGTGCGGGGAGATGATTACCGCACCATCAACTGGAAGGCAACAGCGAGAAGAGAAGGATTGATGGTGAATAATTATACGGATGAACGAAGCCAGCAGATCTATTGTGTGATCAATAAAGGCCGGGTGATGAAAATGCCTTTTCATGGAATGACGCTGCTTGACTATGCCATCAATGCCTCGCTGGTATTATCGAATGTGGCATTGGTAAAGCAGGACAGGGCAGGGCTGATCACTTTTGCAGAGAACCTCGACAGTTTTATCCTGGCGGATAAAAAATCAACACAAATGAATAAGGTGCTGGAATCATTGTACCGCCAGCAGACCCGTTTCCTGGAGCCGGATTATGAAAAATTATTCTCGGTGATCAGGAACCGGATCACCAACAGAAGCTTGTTGGTACTCTTTACCAATTTTGAATCGCTGGAAGGTTTGCAACGGGAATTGCCGGCGCTGCGAAAGATCGCAAAATATCATTTGCTGCTGGTGGTGTTCTTTGAGAATACGGAACTCCGTTCATTAATGGAAAGGAAGGCAACCAGTATGGAAGATATTTATATCAAGACCATTGCCGAAAAATTTGCCTATGAAAAAAGACTGATGGTAAAAGAGCTGCATATGAATGGTATTCCTTCCATTCTCACCACACCGGAAAATCTTACGGTCAATACCATTAATAAATACCTGGAATTAAAAAGCAGGATGTCCATCTGATTATTTCTCCCGAAAAGCTTTCCCGGAATACGATTACTTTTGCCCGATGGAGCAAAACCCTGTCAATCCTTTCCAGGAAGGAAAAGTATTGCTGATCGATAAACCATTAGAATGGACCTCGTTTGGCGTGGTGAGTAAGATCCGCAATCTAATCCGTATCAAAAAAGTTGGGCATGCCGGTACACTGGATCCGTTAGCTACAGGATTATTGATTGTCTGCACCGGGAAGTTTACCAAGCGTATCAATGAATTCATGGCGCAGGAAAAAGAATACACCGGGACTTTCACACTCGGTGCAACCACGCCTACTTACGATTTGGAAAGTGAGCCTGTCAATTTTAAACCATTTGAGTACATTACAGAAGAAAAATTACATAAAGCGACCCTACAATTTACCGGTGAGATCATGCAGGTGCCACCAGCACATTCAGCGATCAAAGTGGATGGTAAAAGAGTGTATGAGCTGGCAAGACAAGGCAAAGAAGTGAAACTGGAGCCAAGAAAATTATTTATCAAAGAATTCTCCATTACAAAAATAAAAATGCCGGTGGTTCATTTTAAAGTTGTTTGCTCCACGGGTACTTATATCCGCAGCCTGGCTAACGATTATGGTGAAGCACTGGGATGTGGTGCTTATCTCAGCAGTTTACGTAGAACCCGTATTGGTGAGTTTAGTGTGGATGATGCGATGACGTTACCGGTCTTTGAAGAGGAAATAAAAAAATCGAAAGCTGATCAGAGTTTGAAAGGATAATTAACGCCTAACTGTAATTGACCTTTTAGTAGATTACTCAGCTGGTAGCCATAAAACCATTTGTTCTGGCTGGTGGCCCTGTCAGGGGAAGGGCTTGGGTCTTTGGCTTTGAAAGCATAATCCAGCCGGATCATGAAGAAGGAGAGATCAATACGCAAACCAGTACCTACGCCAACAGCAAGATCTTTTCCTAACCGGCCTAAATTAAATACAGACTCAGGGCTTCCTGCTTCTTTCTTCAGGAACCATACATTACCAATATCCGTGAAGAGTACACTCTCAACTGTGAAGCCGGCAATTTTGAAAAAATTAAACCGGTATTCTGCATTTAGTTCCAGTTGCACATCACCATATCGTTCCGGGTTATTTTTAAAGTCACTGATCAGCGAACCGGGGCCCAGGCGACGCAGGCTCCAGGCCCGCATACTGTTAGGGCCGCCGGCAAAATATTGTTTGAAGAAAGGAAGCCGGTCTTGTTTTAATGGATTGGCTGTTGCACCCAGTTCATAACCCACACCTGCAAAGGCCCTGATCGCAAGAGCTGTTTTTTTGAATTTGATCAGCTTGGTCAGCTCAGCATCTATTTTTACAAACCTGTACAGTTGTGAATCTAAAAATTCATTCCGGAACATACCTGCCAGCAAGCCGGATTGTTCATAGTTAACAGCTAAAATATTTTGTCTTTTGCCTTTTATCCAGGTATGTGTTACCCCGGCTACCAGCGAAGAGATCAGCCCATCGGTAAAAACATTATTTAAGGCTGGTGTGGTATTGATAAGATCGATCAAACCCTGTCTTTTCTTGAGGTAGGAATATTCAATATTAACAGGTTTCAGGGTAACAAAAAGTGTCTTATTCGACCGGGGAACGTTTCGTTGAAATTCATAACCCAGCGATGCATTGACAGTGGTCAGGTTAAAAAGATTTCTTCTTTCCGTATTCGCAGCACTGAATCCAAATACCGTCCGGATATTATCACGGTGCCGCTCAGGAATGAATTTGAAATTGGGAACCGGTTTCGGGAAATAGAGCTTATAACTGAAATTCACCTGCTGGGTCTGGATAAAACTGCTGTCTCCTAATTCAATACCGTACCGCATATTCAGGCTGGAGGTATTGGCACCCCTGAATACGTTCCGGTTTTGTAAGCCCACATTCGCACCAATACCAAAAAGACTTCCGGAGATAGCACTCTGGTTCTGGCTGGCTTCGAGGTTGGCATTGAATACATATTTCGGAGCCGGGTTCAAAAATATCTTGAAATCAACGGTGTCCTGGCCAACCCTTGGTGCAGGTTCGATATTGATCTGCTTCCAGGTGCCAAATACATTCAGCCGGTTAATCGTTCGTTGAAAACGCCGCTGCCCATACAGGTCGCCGTGCCGGAGATAAATATTATCAAGGAATATATTGGGTTTGTAAGTATTGTTGAACTGGATGATGGAAAGA
>CALRSN020000455.1:0-3108 GCA_943370865.1 Bordetella parapertussis | reverse complement strand
TATCCGCACCCCTGCACCGGTGAATGAATATTCGATGAACGACCAGAGCAAGCATTTTACTTCGTTGGAAAAATTAATGCCCAAACTCTATAAAGAATTATTCGATATCCAAAAACGCCTGGAGAAACATTATAAGGATATGCAGGACATCGAGTTTACCATTGAAAAAGGAAAACTCTACATGCTGCAGTGCAGGGTGGGTAAACGTAATGGTGTGGCTGCTGTTCGCATGGCCACAGAAATGTACAAAGAGAAGCTGATCGATATGAAGACAGCAGTAATGAGAGTAGGCCCTAACCAACTCGTTGAGTTGCTGCTCCCGATGCTGGATCCAAAAGTGGAAGCGATCACCAGGGCAATTGCCAAAGGTTTACCGGCCGGACCCGGTGGTGCCAAAGGCCGTGTGGTCTTCTCTTCCAATGATGCAGTGGCATGGGCGGCAAAAGGAGAAAAAGTGATCCTGGTGAGAGAAGAAACATCTCCCGAAGATGTGGATGGTATGCACAAATCACAGGCGATCTTAACCACCAAGGGTGGTATGACATCCCACGCAGCACTCGTAGCAAGAGGCTGGGGTAAATGCTGTATCGTAGGTTGTGCTGATATTGAAATTCATGCAGAATCCAAAACCTTCAAAGCCAATGATGGTACTACCATTCATGAAGGCGACTGGATCAGCCTGAACGGAACCAAAGGTTTGGTGTATGAAGGCAGTATGGCACTGGTGGATATTGATATTGACAAAAACCAGTCTTATAAAGACCTGATGAAACTGGTGGATAAGACCAAGCAGATTGGTGTAAGAGCCAATGCAGAAACACCAGGTGATGCAACCACTGCTGTTAAATTTGGTGCAGAAGGAATTGGTTTGTTCCGTACCGAGCATATGTTCTATGGCGAAGGCAGTGAAGAACCTTTATTCCAGCTGCGCAAGATGATCGTGAGCAAAACAGAAAAAGAAAGAAGAGATGCACTGAACGGCCTGTTCAAATATGTAAAGAAAGATGTGAAAGACACATTGAGTGTAATGAACGGGCACCCTGTTACGATCCGCCTCCTCGATCCACCCCTGCATGAGTTTGTACCGCATGATAAAGAAAAACTGAAACAACTCAGCAAAGAACTTGGCATCAGCATGGGTATGCTGAACAGGAGGGTATTAGCCCTGCATGAAAATAACCCGATGCTCGGTCACCGCGGTGTACGTCTCGGTATCAGTTATCCCGAGATCACCGAAATGCAGGTGCGGGCCATTTTTGAAGCCGCTGCTGAACTGAACAAAGCCGGTAAAAAAGCCTTCCCCGAGATCATGGTGCCGGTAACCGTAATTGCACATGAACTGCGCCACCAGAAAGAGATCGTTGACCGGGTTTATAAAGAAGTATGCGAAAAGATGGGGGTGAAGAAAATACCTTATCTCTACGGAACCATGATCGAAACACCAAGAGCAGCTTTAAGAGCCGAGTTCATGGCGAACGTAGCCGACTTCTTCAGCTTTGGTACCAATGACCTCACCCAAATGAGTTTTGGTTTCAGCCGCGATGATATCGGTGGTTTCTTACCGAAATATTTAGACCTGAAAATTTTACCTGACGATCCGTTCCAGACCATCGACCAGGAAGGTATTGGCCAGCTGATCAAAGTGGGAACAGAGAGAGGCCGTATCACCAAACCACATTTGAAAGTGGGTATCTGTGGTGAGCATGGTGGTGACCCCGAAAGTGTGAAGTTCTGCCACCGCATTGGAATGAACTATGTCAGTTGTTCTCCGTTCCGGGTGCCGATTGCACGGTTAGCCGCTGCCCAGGCCGCCCTGGAAACACCGAGAAAAAAGAAATAGACTTTTGAAGAACACCCTAAAGCCAAAGAGCCTGTAACGAGAGTTGCAGGCTTTTTAATTGGTAGTGTAATCACATACTGCAAGGAAAAAAATATATCAGCAATGCTGTATATTTATATGTTAGCGGTAATGCCAATGCGACTACTCTTTATATTAATATCCATTTTAACTTATTTCCAAAGTTGTATAGACGACAGCCCAACAGACATTCAGTACTCAAAGGGAGATTTCTGGCTAGATGATTTTAGAAATAACAGCTATCCCTCAAAGGCATTTAAAGATGATAAAATTTACTGCAGCAGTTTAGTAATTGCAGGAGATAGTTCTAACTATTTGTACGCTTTAAATTTGAAAACTGGTATAGTAGATTGGGCAACTCAAGTAAAAAGTTGGGCGTCTCAGCCGCCAATTATCGGCGACAGTTTTATTTATTATTGTAGCTATGTAGGCGATATTTATAAGTTTGACAAAAACGGAAATCAAGTCTGGTTGTCAGAATTCAACACTACTTATGGTGGCCATTGTATTAACCCGTTGAACAATAATTTAATTGTAAGTACGGTAGCATGGGGTCTTAGGGAAATTGATTTTAAAACAGGAAAAATTGTTGATAGCATCGGACATGGTAAAGGAAATGTGCCAATGCCTCTTTTTCAAAATGATACAATTTATCAGGTAATTATCGATACTCTATTTTGCCGTAAGAATGCGGCAAGCTCAGTTCTTTGGAAAAAGAAAACAGGGGCTAATATTAGCCGTCTATTTATCAACCAAAATCGATTATATTATTTTGACGACACAAAGTCTTTAAACTGTATTGATACAGAAACTGGGAACTTGGTATGGCAATCTGAAGCCGTATTTGATGCAGATCCTTTGTTCCCGGGTCTTTTAATTGAACAGGGAAGGATAATATGTTATTATACAAACTTAGATGATATGTTTTTATTAGACCCAGAAAATGGAAAGCTGTTAGAAAGGGAAACATACGAAAATCTTCAAAAACGAAATTTTTTAATACCGGAAGTTAAGCAGTACAAAGTTTTGAAAGACAGTAAATATCAATATAATATTAAGATAAAAAATAGTTTATTTGGATTGGAAGATTTTAGAAATTCGTTTGATGTTCTGATTCAAAAAGGCACTTACCGCTAACTTGAGTTTGGCAAAATGGCGGCTTGCGGATCGTGTCTTTCATCGTCCCAGCTCTGCGAAACTTCCAGTTTCGCAGTTTAATTATTTCGCCTCCGGCTATAAACTCAACAACA
>CALRSN020000454.1:0-3110 GCA_943370865.1 Bordetella parapertussis | reverse complement strand
AGAAGAATTAAGCGATCTCAACATCAGCACCAGCTTCTTTCAGCTTCGCTGCGATCTCTTCAGCTTCTGCTTTAGATACACCTTCTTTTACATTCTTTGGTGCACCATCAACCAGGTCTTTCGCTTCTTTCAGACCAAGACCAGTCAGGTCTTTAACGATCTTCACTACGTTCAGTTTAGAAGCACCACCGCTCTTCAATACTACGTTGAATGCAGTTTTCTCTTCAACAGCGGCTGCACCACCACCATCACCAGATGCTACTACTACTGCAGCTGCTGCAGGTTCGATGCCATATTCTGATTTCAGGAAATCAGCTAATTCCTGTACTTCTTTTACTGTTAAGGCTACAAGGCCTTCTGCTAATGCTTTTACGTCTGCCATTTTGTTTGAATTTTTACCGTCTTCATTTCCGTTAAGAGGGATCCGACGGCGGTTTTAAAAAAATTGTTTTATAGAATAGCGATGAGCTTTCGGCTCATAGCTGATTACTCTGTTGGAGCTGCTGCCTTCTGCTCGTGGTGGTGCAATAATGCAGCCAGTACACGTTTAGCAGGAGATTGCAACAAGCCGATAACTTCACCGATAAGCTCATTCTTGGTTTTGATCTGGGTCAGCGCCTTCAGCTGGTTATCGCCCATATACACATCACCATTGATGAATGCGGCTTTCAGTTCAGGCTTTTCACCATTACTGGCTTTACGGAAAGAACTGATGATCAGTGCCGGTTCTTTGGGATTCTCAGAAAACATCAGGGCCGTTACTTTATGCAGGGAGTCGTAAACTCCTGCATATTTCTCGCCATCTAATGATTCGAGGGCCTTTTTGATAAGCGTATTCTTTGCCACCTTCATTTCCACTTTCTTATCAAAGCATGCACGGCGTAATTTGCCCACCTGCTCAACAGACAGTGATTCTGTATCGGCAACATAGAAGTTGTTGTATTGTGAGAACTTGCCTTTCAGCAGTTCAATCACTTCGTTTTTTTGATCTTTTGTCATGATAAAGAGTTTAAATCACTTTTATGATTAGTGAACAAATGCTTTTGCGTCAATAGCGATACCAGGGCTCATTGAGCTGGCCATGCTGATTCCTCTTACGTAAGTACCTTTTGCAGATGATGGCTTTGCTTTGATGATCGCATTGATCAGCTCCTGGCTGTTCTCCACGATTTTCTCAGGGGCAAAACTTACACGGCCGATAGAAGCATGGATGATACCTACTTTATCCACCTTGAAAGCGATCTTACCGCCTTTTACATCATTGATAGCATTGGCCACATCGTTGGTAACGGTACCCGTCTTGGGGTTTGGCATCAGGTTACGGGGACCTAACACTTTACCCAACTTACCGATCTTAGGCATTACAGAGGGAGTAGCGATGATCACATCAACATCTACCCAACCGCCTTCGATCTTTGTAACAAACTCATCGAGTCCAACAAAGTCAGCGCCGGCAGCTTTTGCTTCAGCTTCTTTATCAGGTGTGCAAAGCACCAATACTTTTTTTGTTTTACCAGTTCCGTGCGGAAGTGTTACAGTGCCACGGATAGCCTGGTCAGCTTTTTTGGGATCAACGCCCAAACGGATATGCAGATCCACAGAAGCATCAAACTTGCAGGTGGTGATTTGTTTCACCAGTGCAGATGCATCTTTTAATGAATAGGCTTTGTTTGCGTCAACTTTTGTATCAGCAACCTTTCTTTTTTTACTAATGAATGCCATTGTAATTCGTTTTTGGATTCAAGAATTAATTTTCCCACGGAGCTTTACCTTCTACATTCAAGCCCATGCTACGAGCAGTACCGGCTACCATTTTCATGGCGCTTTCAATGGTAAAGCAGTTGAGGTCAGGCATTTTGTCTTCGGCAATAGCCTTTACCTGTTCCCAGTTTACTTTACCAACTTTAGCCCGGTTGCTTTCTTTGGAACCCTTTTGAATCTTAGCGGCTTCCATCAGCTGAACGGCTGCGGGAGGTGTTTTGATGATAAAATCAAAACTCTTGTCAGTATAAACAGTGATTAATACGGGAAGAACTTTCCCTGGTTTGTCCTGCGTCCTGGCGTTGAACTGCTTACAGAATTCCATGATATTGATACCCTTGGAACCCAGCGCTGGACCGATCGGAGGTGCGGGGTTGGCCTGGCCACCCTTGCACTGCAGCTTTACAAAGCCGCTGATTTCTTTTGCCATTTTTAAAACTTTTTTGGTGTTAACGACCTTTCTTTCAGTGGTTTAAACTGATCTACTTGGTCTCCCAATCCCGTTGTGACGGGATTCCTTTCCCGTTTTACCGGGATCAAAAAGAACTAATTGGGGCGGCAAAGGTAAGGGCAAATACCCGATGGGCAAAGGGTTTCAGGACTTTTTTTTCCTCCCTTATCTCCCTTACCGGCCCAATCAGCCCATTAGGCATCTTTCTTTTTCTTCCATTTCTTAAAATCCAGGTAATCCAGGAAATAGATCACTTTTAATGACAGGTTGTTATTCTGCGGCGCATCAACCGTGCGGCCAAAGTTTTTAAAGTAACGATAACCGATTTCCCGGTCAAACATAAACGACTGATCCTTCCAGACAATATTGATGAAACTGCCCGGCGCAAACTGCAGGGTATAAACAGCATCAATATTGAAAATATTATAGTTCTGGTTCATCAATGGTAGTGTGGTGTGAGCAGTTGGCTTAAGTATCCCGGAAGTCTGTAAATCGAACAGTTCTTTTACATGCACTTTACTCCAGTAATGTCTTGCCCGCAATGTGATCCCAGATTTGTTGTTGAAACTGTATTTGAAAGAGATCACATTATCAACCGTTTTCCTGTCACGGCGGGAGAACAGAATATCATCAATAATGATCTGGTTTCCATTTTCATCGGTAGGATTATAAAAGCCAGCATCATTTTTAACGGGGTTATAATTCAACGATTGGCTGATAGAAAACCTGTCGCTAAAACGATAGCGATGGAAAATACTTATTTCCTGGTTAGGACTGGTAAAAAGATCAAGTTTCCGGATACCAATAAAATAATTAAAGCTTACATAATACTTCTTCGTAAAATTAGTTTCCACCCAGGGATTGAATTGAAGTCTTGTCGGAGTTTTGAATGAATAAC
>CALRSN020000453.1:0-3118 GCA_943370865.1 Bordetella parapertussis | reverse complement strand
ACAGTGGCAGAAATATCCGTTCCTTTTTCAAAACGGCTGGCTGCATCTGTTCTTAACCCATGGCGGAAAGATGTTTTGCGGATAGTTACACCGTCAAAAAAAGCACTTTCTAAAAATATACTGGTGGTGTTTTCTGAAACACCACTGTGAATACCGCCAAAAACACCGGCAATACACATTCCTTCCTTTTCATTACAGATCATCAGGTCCTCTGCACTTAATTTTCGTTCCTTTTCATCCAGTGTAACGAATGTTGTTCCTTCTGGTAGGTTTTTAACGATCACTTTTTTACCGGCGATAGCATCCGCATCAAAAGCATGGAGCGGCTGCCCGGTCTCATGCTGGATATAATTCGTGATGTCAACAATATTATTGATGGGCCGCAGGCCGATAGCTTTTAATTTTTGCTGGAGCCATTTAGGTGATTCCTTAACAGTCACCTTGGAAATACTAACAGCGCTATAACGGGGGCAGGCAATTTCATTTTCAATTTTTACATCAATCACCAATGAGTTGTTATCTGCTTTAAAGCCATTGCTGTAAGGCAGCTTTGGTTTAATATCTTTTTTATCATGGTGACTTAAATAAGCACATACATCTCTTGCCACACCCCAATGGCTCATGGCATCCATCCGGTTGGGGGTAAGGCCGATCTCGTATATGATGTCATCATACGGTTCAAAATAATCTGAAGCGGGTGTGCCAACTTTCACATCGGCTGGTAATACCATAATGCCGGCATGTGATGAACCTAACCCGATCTCATCCTCGGCGCAGATCATTCCATAGCTCTCCACACTCCTGATCTTTGCCACTTTCATGGTCAGCGGATCACCGGTGGCGGGATAGATCGTTGTACCAACAGGAGCGACCACCACTTTTTGGCCGGCGGCCACATTCGGGGCACCACAAACTATTTGCAGGGGTTCACCAGCTCCAATATTGACGGTGGTAAGGGTAAGTTTATCTGCATTGGGGTGCTTCTCCGTAGTTAATACTTCGCCGATGAGCAGGCCTTTTAATCCTCCTTTCACTTCTTCGTAATTGTCCATACTTTCCACTTCGAGCCCGATGGATGTGAGAATGCGGCTTAACCTTTCAGGTTCAACAGTTACAGGCAGGTATTCACTCAGCCATTTGTACGAGATGGTCATGTTCTGTTACTTCTTTAGTAGCTGCGAAGATAAAGGAAAGGGTGCAAGTGGCAGGTAGTAGCCCTTGCCTCTTTGCATTTTTGGGCAGGTAGATTTCCGGGGAACCGGTTTTTCATATGTATAGATTGCTTAGGAAATGCGCTACTTATTGAATTTCTGCATAGTTGTTGTAACAACGTACGCAGAGATTGATATTACCTTTATAATTCAAAATCCGACCGTATGAAAAAGCCCCTGCTCCTTTCCTTTATTTTGCTGTTATTGCAAACTCTGTTGATAGCCCAGGTACAATGGTTCCAGAACCAGGATGGTAATAATAGTTATCCGAATGGTACTGTAGGTACTTCTGTACAGCCGCTGACTTCAACATCTTTTGTAGCCACTTATTTGTGGCATGCCGATAATGACCAGTTCACCTGGAAATTGTCAAAGACCAATCATGCAGGTACCGAGCAACGTACTTTTTTTATTACCGGCACCACTGCACAGGTGGAGACAAGGGTGGGTAAAAGAAATGTGATCTATGTACTGGAAAAAAATTATCCTCTTGGGGTTGATCCTGTGTATACACTTTATAAGCTGGATAGCAACCTGAATATCCGTTCTCAACGGACGATTACTTTTGAAGGCGGCTATTCTGTCTTTAATCTTAATGCTTTTAAAGTGGATGAGAACGATAATATCTATTTAGCAGGAGACGGCCAGTACCCTGATGGTCCGGGTTATCTCCCCGCTTCTTTTATGCTGAAGGCAAATAAAAATCTTACTACTGTCTGGATGAAAATGGATTCAGTTCAAACATCATATTCAGATATTCATATTGATGATAATGGCTACGTATGGGTAGTGGAAGATTATTTTGCCTCTTTTCCTGATATCAGGCTAACAAGATATGCGGCTAATGGTCAATTGAAATGGAGAAAAACCATTACAACCGATGCGGGCCGTTTCAGTCTTTCTTCTGCATTGGCGCAAGATGATCAGCTGATCATTTACGGGGGGAAAGCTATTTCCGAGACGGCACAAGGGGTATACCTCTGGAAAATCGGCCGGAACAATGGGAATATTGTTTATAAGAAAACACATTTTCCGGCTAATGGCGTGCAGCTGACCGACCTCAAACAGGATAGAACCGGTAATATTTTTGCACTTGCCACACAGTATTACAATAATGGAAGAATGTTATGCCGGGTAGGTCGCATCAGTTCCTGGAACGGAGCGTTGCAATGGAGTCGTTATTTCACCTATGAGCAGGACAGCTGCAATCTTTTCAAGTTGGTGGTAAATGACAATGATAAATTTTATATGGTGGGTGAAAAGAAAAGGAACAACATTCTTTCCCGGGGCTTTTCGATGCGTATGAAAAAGAATGGGCAGCTGGATGGTAATTATATTTCCCCTGACAGCGTTTCTTACCTGCGTTCCCATTGGCTCACGGATGGGATTACAGACCGGAATAACCAGCTCATATCAATCGGGATCACCCAGGATATGGACACGATCACTTATCAAAGCACCTACCTGCGTAGTTTTGCGATTAAATTCGGACAGAGTAACAATAACCATAACGGTTGTGGTGATCATCATACCACTGCTCTAAGCAGTGATGCAGCAGAGGAGGAAATGGGTGCGATGCTGAAATCACCCGTTCTATTTCCTAATCCGGCACAGCGGGAATTGACCGTCAGTAATCTTCTAGAAGAAAAATATGACCGTCTTGTTGTTTATAATTTGCAAGGTAGCCTGGTATTGCAACGTACAATTAATACATCATCTATAAAGATCGATGTAAGTGATCTCCCCGGCGGCGTTTACCTCTTACGATTACAATCAGGTATTTTGCAGAAACAGAAAACGTTGAGGTTCGTAGTACAGAAATAAATTCAAGATATCATATAAGCAAAAAGCCTGAACAGAAGTTCAGGCTTTCTTGTGGAGGTTACCGGAGTCGAACCGGTGACCTT
>CALRSN020000452.1:0-3122 GCA_943370865.1 Bordetella parapertussis | reverse complement strand
TCCGCTCGGGACCTCAAAGGGAAGTATTTAGGAATTATCCTACATGCTTCCCTTTTATTTTGAAACCTATGACCTAAAGTGAATTTATTCTTGCCGTTCAATGGCAGTTTTCTCTACTCTTCTTCCGGCAACTATTTTAATGAAGAACTGAAAAAACGGCACCAGCATTTACCCAGAATTCGACGCCGGGCTTTAAAGTAAGCGACCTGACTCCTGTATTGCTGTTGACGATTACAGTCCCGTTTGGTATGATCACATCTGTATTCGCATCTGGTAGTACTCCACAATCCCAGTTCCCGGGATCTTCCCAGGCTGTGCTAACTGCACCTGTCCATCTCACTATAATTTTCATTTGATATTCGATGGTTGGGACTTCTCCATTGACTGTTGTGACGACACACCGGTATTTATTTCCTGCGATTGAGGTCGGTGGGGTGATAATTCTTAATGTATCGGCGTTAACGCCGCTATAAAGGCTATTACTGACCAGATCGACGTAACCACTACCATTATTTACCTGCCACCTGTAAGAAAGAGCACCCCGAATTCCTGAAGAAAGTGCCTTGCTTGCCCCGGGGCAATTATTCACTCCGTAGTCGATAGCGGTGTGTTGAGTATTGGTCAGTACAGGCGGATTAAAGTCGAAGTAAATGCCGGCACGGTTAGCGATTGTATCACCTGTGGTCAGACTGTCCCTGGGTTTTATACTGAAGGCGATATACCCATGACTTGCAGCTACATTGTGGTTGCTGTCGGGTAATATGATGGGATCAAATTTCCATTCCAATAAATTTCCATCTGTGATAGTAAGACGATAATCGTGGCTGGCACTGATCATTTGCAGGCTGTTCCAGTCTAATTTATGGTCCAGCGTATCCCTTATTAGTACCCGGAAAGCAGTATCGGTGCCGGTATTTTGAAAGCGAATTATATAATTCAGGGACTGTCCCTGGGCTAATAAATGTGACGGGAATCCAGGTCCATGTGATTCTGTTTTATCATTAGGGTCGAATGATCCGGTTACCAATTGATTTAAACTGCTTATGTTATTGATAATAACGGAATCGCCTGTGACCGGGTTGATGATTCCTTCAAAATGTAATGTGTCATCAATCAACAGTAGCGGAGGTGGGGCCATGTTAAGCGTCAGCATGATTTCTTTTGTTTCTAGCGGAGCGAAATTCAAAAAGTTCCACCTGATCGTGTCTGCTAACATCGAAGTATAAGGGACAGTTGCGGAAACAAAGCTGGTCCGATGATCTTTAATAAGCGCTATGTTTCCACTTGCTATTGTGGTAGTGCCAATATTTTCATACTTTATTGTATAAGATGAGTTAAAGCCCGGTCTTGCTGCGGTAACAGGCATTACAGTAATTCTGAGATCATTGATTACAGCACCGGGTGTCATTGCAAAGTTAATTGTATCCGAATTCCCGTAGGTTGCAAAGCTGCTTGTGTGCGTAAGAGGGAAGGATTGAAAATGAGGGCTGCTGATCAAAGGCCGGCTTACATACGTACCGGTGTCTACAGCTGTGGCAAAATAACCATTGGCGATGTTGCTGGAATTCGTGAATGTCCCTTTTGTACTTTTCACAAAGCCCTGTTCAAGAACCGGTTCATTACTTTCTTTGATGTGATTGCCATTATTGTCCAGGTACACCAGACCTGTAATTGAATTGGATGCCCCAATCTTGAAAACTATTGCATCAGCCGCACCCTTGCTGCCGAAAATATCCCCATTATTATAACTGGATGAAGTACCCGTTACAATGATCTCGCTGTTGTTGAGCCCGATCATCCTGTTTGCCTGGTCGTCTTTATCACCCCCGATCGTCTTTTGCCAGATCAATTCTCCATTATTATCAATCTTAAGCAGCCAGGCATCGGAAGTGGTTCCGGTTACATCATGGTTGCCTGTTACATTATCATTTGAAGAAAACGAATTACCACATACAAGGTAGCCGCCATCTGCAGCCTTTATAACATGATAAGCGGTTTCATCAAAATCTCCTCCATAATACTTTTCCCATAGGATATTAAGCGTCTTGTCGACCTTTGCAAGCAAGATTTCTCTCTCCGGATGGTCACCGTAACAATATTGGTCAGAAGCAGACCCCAGCCTACTTTCGCCGGCAAGTGTAAATGTGCTATCCGCATTAACAACCAGTGAAATGAATCGCTGGGAGCGACCTTCTTTCGGGAAGTTTTTCAGTAACCTGATATTACCGACACTATCTGTCTTTAATAACCTGGGGCCATTATAGTCAGAGGAAAAACGCTGGCCCACAATAATTATCTCCTTGTTTAGCGTAACCTGAACATCGTCGATAAAATTAAGCATGGTATCCCGAAGTACTTTCTGCCAAAGCATGGTTCCGGCCTCATCTATCATAAACAACCAGGGATATTGATTGCCGACGGGGTAAGGATTTACAACATTTCCGTCATTAGATTGAGTAGTGGCAACTACTACATAACGGTTATCCTGGAATTTTCGAACAAATGCGAACCTGCCATCCCAATTAGTGCCCCCCATTGTTTTGTGCCAGACTGTATTACCATTACTATCCAGTTTACTCAGCCAAGCATCGGGGCCAAATCCGCCGTGGTTAGTTGAAAAGATGCCGTTTATCGAAGCTGTATGGCCTGCTAGAATCACAGATTGGTCTGCTGCCTTAACCCCCGACAGCAAACGGTCTGTACCATTGCCGCCCAACAACTTTTGCCAGACTATATTTCCACCGTGCATATATTTTGTTACCAGCCCATTTTCAAATGGGGCGCCCGGGGCTGCGTCACCATCAGTAGAAGAAGTTAATGCTACGGTTATAAACGTACTATCGGACATGGCTATGATATCAACCCCCTGGTCCTCTGCCGATCCCCCTACAGCCCGCATCCATTGAACGCCTTGCGGATGTGGCAGGGTTGTATTAACAGTACTCGGAAGAATACAGATTTTGTTGACTACTTGTATACTACTATCTCTTATTGTAATTACACTGGTATCCTGTGTATTAAATTGAAGAGTAACATAATGCCTGATCGTATCACCCAATTGCACAACGGGAGTATCAGCCCGCAGTTGTAACTGTATAGCTCTGTTGATTGAGCCCGGATTA
>CALRSN020000451.1:0-3130 GCA_943370865.1 Bordetella parapertussis | reverse complement strand
GGTCTCCATTTTCTTTTATGTATTACAATCTTTTTACTGCTTGCATTAGTTCTTCATGATCTTAAACTCAACCCGGCGGTTCAGCTGGCGCCCTTCATCCGTATCATTTGTAGCAACCGGGCTCTTTTCGCCATACCCTTGTGAAGTGAGCCTGCTGGCTTCAATACCTTTGGAAAGAATATATTCCATCACCGACCTGGCCCTGTTATCACTCAGTTTGAAATTATAATCATCCGATCCACGGCTGTCTGTGTGAGCACTCAGTTCAATTTCAATGGCAGGATTTTCAGCTAATAACTTAACCACCCTGTCCAGTTCTACAAATGATTCCGGCCGTAAACTCCATTTATCAAAATCAAAGAATACATTATTCAACCGAACTACTTGCCCCACTTCAATCGGAACCAGGTACAGGTCTTTGTGAATTTCTTTATAACCGGCCTTAATTAAAGAATCGAGACTAAGATTTTCTGATTGGGCAAAGAAATGATCGGCTGTAGCTCTTATGAGATAGTTCTTATCATACGGTAATACTATTTTGAAAGCTCCATCTTCCGGGTTTGATATGGCGTTACCGGCTGTTAAACCATCCGGTAATGTTTCATATACTAATGAAGCACTCAGTGGCTTACCCGTTTTTTTATTGTACACATTCCCACTAACTAACACAACAGGGTCGGGTCGTTCTATTTCCAATAATTTTACCCTGACAATATCACTCTCCCCATAACTTTCAAAACTGCTGGTGAGGTAGGCATATTCACCACCTGCATCTAATGTAAAGAACGCATCCCAGTCCGTTGTATTGATCGGGCTGCCAAGATTAGATGGTTCACTCCATTTTTGCCAGGTACTGTCCAATCGTTTGGTCATCCAGATATCGTTATCACCTAATCCGCCAGGGCGATTACTGCTGAAATATAACGTAACACCATCCGAAGCCAGGTAGGGTGTCATCTCATCATAATTAGGCAGGTTGATCTTCTTGCCTAAACTTTTGGGTTCAGACCAGGTACCATCTTTTTGCAGAAAACAAACATAAATATCATTGTTCACACCAGCTTTCTCTTCCGTCATATACAATAATAAGGTTTGCCCGGCATGTGCCATGGTGGCACCATTCTGTCTGCCCCTGTCATACTTTCCATAGTTTTTTATTTTCAGCATTTCCGGCTTGCTCCAGTAACCTTTATCATCCAGCGAACTCATGCTAACACCGTTGCCCACATAGTCACCATTGATATAGGCATTCCTGATCAGAATCCTGTTATTATCAGGCGATATCCAGAAAACAGCATTGTAGTGATAGGTATTCAGGGGATAATCCATATGATAGGCTTCACTCCATTTGCCTGATTCATCCCGGATAGCATACCAGATATCCTGCGAGTTTCTTACCGAATAATATTTTGTATTCTTTGGATCGTTCTCCCGGATAAAAAAAAGAATATTGCCATCAGCAGAAATAGTGGGCCTCAATTCAGAACGCCTTGTATTGATGAGGTCGCCGAGGTTCTCGATCTTAACAATTGTACTTTCCTTGATAATGTTTTCTTTCTGGGCTTTTAAGGTTCCCAATGTATCGTTCAGCGGCTGAGCGATGGCTGTTTGCCAATATACAGGCAGGATGAAAAAGAGGATGGCTTTTTTCAAGATATTGGATTTGTAATAAGAACGAAAAATACCAAGAAACAGACATACCTGCTACAGGAAAAATACTTGGTAGTTTACCAGGCGGATGAGAGCAAACATCTTTGTATGACTGAATTGCAGAAATAAATCTACCGGCCATTTTCTATTCAAAAACAGCCGGTAACTTATATAGTTGTAAGGACAGGTAAATTAAAGAGAGATCACACTGTTGGTACCGCCAAATGCATTGGGGGCAGTCTCATCTGCTTCTGGTTCATTCAGCCATTCGGTTTCATTTACCAGGTATTTGAACTCATGTTTAGAGTCTTTAGGCAGGTTAACGTCAGCGCTAAAGCTGCCATCTTTCTTTTTGCTCATGATCACGGCATTTTCCCAATCGCTATTGAGGCCCAGAATTTCGATCGTCTCGGCATTTTCAACTGTAAAAGAGAATTTTACCTTGCAGTAATCCTTTGTTTTGTAGTAGGTCTTTTGTACCATTTGGTGATTTTTAAAGTATTGATTTTCAAAATTCTATTATCAAATGGCCAAGCAAATCAGTGAAGGAATTACCCTTTACTGCCCTTAATACGCAGATTGTGCAAAAGTAACCTGCAGAACCCTCAATTTTCAGGCAGAGTTATCAAGAGGATGTTGATAAAAAATATTCCTTATAACAAAAGAGAGGGTGTTACCCCTCTCTTTTAATTGTTTAATCATCATCGTCTTTATCCAGTTTTTCATTTTTTTCCACCTGCCGGAGGCTGTCTTTCCCCATTTTTTCTGCCTCCTTATTTTCGCCCTTCACTTCATCTTCTTCATTTTCCTCTTTTCCTTCGTTTGCTGTTGCTCCATTTTGTATTTCACTATGCCTGATCAGTCCGCCAAGATGTGCTGTTTGTGCCATAGTCACAAAGGAAGCAAGTGAGAGCAGTACCAGGCCACTAAATAATACCCTGGTCATGGATGCCTTATTTCTTATAAAAAGGCCAATCAACGCAAGCCCGCCCATAATACTGATGATGATCAGCGAGATTTTAGCCATCTCTTCATGTTCTTCGATAGCGGTTTCATTAACACCGGGTAAATTTTCAACCAGCTCTTCTGTGCCTTCGCCGGTCAGGAATACCGGTATTGTAAAAACAGCTGCGGCAATAAGAAAATATAACGACAGGTTCTTGAAAGATTCATTTTTTTTGATCATGCCAAGCAAAAGGATACCACCGCCAATAAGCGAAAGAAAAAGTGGCGCATGGTTCAATGCCAGGTGAATTTGTGCTGCATTCATGAGAATATTTTTTAAATGTAGAAATGAGTAAGCCAGCAATTAGTCATAACTGCTGAAATTGTTGTAACCGTTAAAAATCTCAGGAATGGCGGGGAGGACGAAAGATGGAAAAACTTCTTTTGCAGGTACTCCCTTCCGGATGTAACACAGCAATAGTCGCTGACTGGTAAACAACCGGGTCATCGTTTATATCTTTTTCAAAAGCAAGGG
>CALRSN020000450.1:0-3135 GCA_943370865.1 Bordetella parapertussis | reverse complement strand
GATTCAATAGTTATAGAAGTATTGTATGATGCCAAGAAGAACAGGGCTTCAGGGGTTCGGGTTATGGATGCTATTACTAAAAAAATAACCGAGTATTCTGCTAAGATCATTTTCCTTAATGCATCTGCTATTGCTACTGCTGCCATATTATTGAATTCCAAATCAGGAAGTTTTCCTACCGGTTTAGGTAATTCAAGCGGGCAGTTAGGGCATAATTTAATGGATCATTTTACAGGAACGGGGGCGGAGGCGCAATTCGAAGGTTTTAAAGATAAATACCATTCAGGGAGAAGACCGGTCGGTATCTATGTTCCAAGATTTCGAAATATTTCAAAAGAAACAACTCAAAAGGAGTTTACCCGAGGTTATGGTTTACAGGGAATGGGAGGTAGGGCTAACTGGCAGGAGCAGGGTAGACAGGTAAGCGGTTTTGGTAAAGAGTTTAAGGAACAGTTATTACAGCCGGGGCCCTGGAGTATCTGGCTGGGAGGCTGGGGAGAGACATTGCCTTATTTTGAGAACAAAATTGCCCTTGATGATCAGCAAAAAGATCAATGGGGCTTACCTCTTGTAAAGATCAATTACGAATATCACGATAATGAAAAGGCTATGCAAAAGGATATGCTAGCCAGTATTGAAGAGATGCTGACAACAGCAGGATTTAAGAATATTAGATCTTATAGTCATTTTCAGCCAGGTGGTTCTGCTTTTCACGAAATGGGTACAGCAAGAATGGGTAAAGATCCCAAAACCTCTGTGCTGAACCAGTTCAACCAGATGCATGATGTAAAAAATGTGTTTGTGACTGATGGAAGTTTTATGACATCTTCCGGAACCGCTAATCCTTCATTGACTTATATGGCTTTTACGGCAAGAGCTTGTGATTATGCAGTAAACGAATTAAAACAAGGTACCTTGTAATATTACATTTCCTGTTCCGGTTCTTGATTCTTCCGTTTCCGGGTGAGAATCCCTTTTGCTTGCTGATAGAACAACCTGTAAGAGCTGATGATGTGCCTTAGAACACTTGATAAATCAAGGTTGATCATTCTGCGCATCAGGAAATACCAGGTGATAAAACTGATCAATGTGGTGATTAGTGTTCCGATAGCAGCACCATAAAAACCGAATTCTTTCAGGCATATATAATTCAGCAAAAGAAGTATACTCAGTGAAATAGTATTCATTATAAAAGTGATCCTTGGCTTGCCAATTGAATTCAGTAGATTGGCTGCCTGGTTTTGTGCTGGCCTGAGAATGCCCGTTACCATATAGATTTGTAAAATGCCTGCGGCAGGTGTATAGGCTGCACCTGCAATGATCGTGGTTATAAACTTTGGAAATACTATAATAAAAAGAGCCACCGGTATGGTGATCGCAATCAGGATGGCAATCATTCTTTCAAACAGGTATTTTACTCTGGCCGGACCTTCCTCCACCGAGGCAAGCGATGCTTTGGGAAAAATAATATCTGCTGCTGCATACGAGGGCATGTCAACGAGATTATTGATACGGGAGGCCACATTATAATAAGCCACTGAGCCGGGCACATACCTGGCAATCATTACCTGGTCCAGGTTATTAGCAATATTTGCTACAAGCCCGGATCCGAAAATATAGCCTCCGTATCCAATTATTTTTTTTGACCATGGCCAACTGGCTATGAATTGGTGGGATAAATATTTTTTACTGAAAACATACATGACTATGGAGCCCAGAGCTATACTGAGTGATTGATATATAGCCAGAAGTGGCAGGGAAAGAGGTTTTTTGAGCACCCAGTAAATAAGTAAAACAAGAAAAAAGAAGATTTGCCTGATGAAATATCCTGCAAAAACACCTTTAAAATCCAGGTGAGATTGCTGAACTGACTCGAAGTGTGTAAAAAATATCATGAAGAGCATGCCGGGAATAAACCAGACGAGCATCTGGGCCAGTTCCAGTCCTGCATTCAGCCATTGACTGAGCCATTCCGAAAAGAAAATGATAGCCAGTACGAACAGGAGACTGATACAGGTATTAATCAGAAAGGAAGATGATGCAATTGCAATTTTTTCATTTTTGTCGGAGCTGCCACTGACATATTTAACATGTGCATTCTTAAGGAGGTTACTCTTTGTTGCTTCGAAAACGCCGGTAATAATAAGAAACAAGGCCCAGGTACCCAGCTGGTTTTCAGAAATAGTCCGGGTAAGGATCATGAAATTAATGAGACCAAAAAAGGTCAACGAAAAACGCTGGAAAAAGGAATAAAAGGCGGAACGGAACCAGTATGACGAAAAGCGATTTTTCAAGCGCAGGCAGGTTTGTAATGGTGAATTATAAAGAAAGGTAAAAATAAACTAAGAAAACAATTAATAGCATTTTGTATTCCCCGGTCACCCCGGGCTTCATCTGGCTAACAAGTGTTTCGGGCCACTAAATAAAAAAAATGGACATTTTATAGCCTGGGAATCAAAAATTTCATGTTTTAGGGTTTGTTGCTATCTTTTATCGGGTAAGACTGAAAGATATTGGCCAAAATATTTCAAGGTCGTGGATTTCTTTCTATTTTAGCGTCCGTTCTCTATACAGGGAACGATAAACTTAAATTCTATTGAAAGTAATGAGTCAGACAACTACTATTGAAGAGAAGCATGTTTCGCTGGATTATGAATCATGGTACCACGAAACCCGGCATAGCAATCATTTTAATGAAGCCTATTATAATGCCCGGGCTAAAATCGCTCTGGATAAATTTTTCTTCAGCGTTGACAAGAACAGCCGGATTCTTGATTATGGCTGCGGACTTGGGCAAAATATATATTACCTGCCTAATGCAAAGGGGTACGATATTTCAACTTTTGGAATAGAGTTCTGTAAGAAAAAGGGAATAGATGCCACCACAAACCTTGATGAGATACCTAACGAGGCTTTCGATGTGGTTTTTTCAGCGCATGTGCTGGAGCATCACCCGCACCCCAAAGCGATGCTGGAGAGTATCAACAGCAAATTGAAGAAAGATCATACGCTGGTACTTGTTATCCCGCATGAACGTCATGGCAAGGGGAAATTTGAGTATGACCTGAACCAGCACCTGCATACCTGGAATTTTCAGGCAATCAATAATTTGCTGATCACCACCGGGTTTAAAAT
>CALRSN020000449.1:0-3142 GCA_943370865.1 Bordetella parapertussis | reverse complement strand
GTTCACATTACTGACATACAGGTCCTGCATACTCATCATCACATCGCGGTAGTTCTCACTCAGGTCAAACGCCTGGACGATATGATCGTACACATCTTTAAAATACTTGGTGGTGCGGTCATCCAGTAATTCGCTTTCGCTGCGGATGATACTGGCAACCAGGTCACGGACCGGTACAATATTTCTTTTCAATACGATCAGTTCTTTTCTCAACTGGTTGATATGCGCCAGTGACCGGGTATTACTTTTTCTCACCACTTCTTCTTCCAGCTCTTCGATCTGTTCCCCGAGCCGTTCCATCACGAGAAAATAATTATCAACGATCAGGTCGATCATGGCATATAATAAATAATCAGCCGTGCGTTGCCGTATCTGGCTCTTCGTGATCCGCAACTTGGTACGAATGGGATCAAAAGCATCGCGGCTGGCATCTTCCTGGAAGCTGATCACAAAATCCTTTCCTAACACAATACTCACCTGTTCGGTCTCTACTGTTTTTTTCTGGTCGTTAAAGTAGAGCATGTTGAGCAGGCAATACATCACACCCTCCACTTCATCCATTTTGGGACGCTGGTCCATACTCAAAATATCTTCAATGATCAGCGGGTGGATGGTATAATGTTCGCAGATGGCTTCCACATCTTCCTTCCGCAGCCCGTCAATATTCACCCAGCTGATGCGTTTGGAGTGTTTATAAGAAAAAGCATCCGCCACTTTCCGGAGTTTTTTTTCTTCTACGGTATCGGCATCATAATCGTATACAAATACGGACACCTCTTCCGCATCCTGGCGCAGGTGTACCGTGGTTGGATTAACCAGTAAGATCTCTTTCGTCCGCTGGGTGCCAAACAGGTTGGGCAGGTAGAGATACTTTAGATATTTTTCGGGGCGAAGCTTTACATTCATCGTGAAGGAAAGTTAGCAAAGAAATGGAAGAAGAGCACACAAAAATAAGAGGCCCTGTTATGAACAAGGCCTCTTTATTTTTTGACAGCAAAAAAATTTATTTAACCGGAGCCGGCGGTGGAGGTGGTGCCGGTGCATCACTGTTCCAGATATCACGGTGCATTTTCCATTTACCGCCCTCTTCTTTCCACATCACGATGAATTTCCCTTTTTCATATGAAACGCCGCCATCACCCTGCAGGTCATAGCTGCCGGTTTCGATCACGCCGTCTTTGCCACCCATCACTTCGGCGGTGGTAAGAACGATCTTCTTTATACCCATTTTCACCGCCCCGCCAAAAAAGGCGTTGATACCGGCGCTGCCACATATCTTCGGCACACCGGCCGGGTTAATACAGGCATCACTGGTATAGCAACCGACAAATGTGGTGGAATCGTTTTTTGCAAAACAATCACCATAGATCGCATTGCTGGCAGCGATCTGTGCTTTTACAGAATCAAGACTGAACGAGGAAGCTTCAGCTGTTTTAGGTTCATTGTTGCAGGCCGTAAAACCAAGCAGGGTCACGGCACAGGCGAATAACAATAATTTCATGTTGTAAGTTTTGCAGTAAGATAGCCCGTTTACAGCGTGGAGCAATACCGGGACAAGGGTATTTTAACCACAGATTATTTGCCTTGCTGCAGGATCTTTTTGATCAGTACGATCTGTCCCAGGTGATAATGGGTGTGTTCAATGATACCATAGATGTTGCGGTGATAGTTGCCGTATTTTTCATTCACAAAAACTTCTTGAAACCGGTTTTCAGGTAATTGTTCCACCAACACAGCGAACTGTTCAGCATTGGCCAGTGTGGTGGCTACTAATTGGTCCCAGTCTTCCTGGTTGTGAATAGCAGGAACATCAAAACTGAATTTATCACTGGCTTCCAGCGGGTTTCCGTTCAATACGTTCAGCACCGCCTGCACATAATAATGGATATGGTAAACCAGGGCCGCTATGGTATTCAAAGAATGAACAGTTGTGGTAGCCAGCTGCCAGTCAACTCCGGAAAGCGTTTCTTTAAGATTAACCGACGTCCAGTTGCCACCCGTAAAAACATCGCGGAAGTGTTTGGCAGTTTGTTGGGATAAGTTCATGTCCTGTGAATTGTAATGAATAATGTTGTATCGTGTCAGACTCTTCTAAATGTACAACCACAATTTTTTATTGGTGATACTTTTCTGCCAAACGACGAGAAGCGGCCCCCCATTCTATACTAACTATGATACCTATCAGCAGAATTTCGCCAACAAAATACAGCACCCCAAAAATAGAGAGGCTGGAATAAAAGAAGATAACAAGCCCGGCAGTGGCACAACAATAAAGCAGGTTGGCAATAGCAATAATTTGAAGGCAAATCCGCCAATGCCGGCCGGAAAAAAAATAACAACTCAGGGAATAAACAGCAAATAACAGGGCGGTAAGAGATAAAATAATAAGGACCCATTTCGGCATCCCGAACAAATCCCGGAATATAACAAGGATAACTCCGGTCAGGAATGCAGTAAGAAGGCCTCCGGCACTGTCCACCAGGAAAAGCTTCCGGGGATTCAAAGCAAGCTGTTCATAAAATAAGCGAAACCGCTTTGCCATTTTTATTTTATGTTGAAAGTTTTCCCAGCGCCTGCATCGCCTTTTCCGCATCCTGCTTTGCCACAAAAATATGATCATGATAAAAACCGGCGACTACATTGCAACTGATCTGTTCATCGGCTAAGGCTTTGGAAAAGGCAGCCGTCAGCCCAACGGCTTCTAAGGATGAATGAACGGTTAATGTGATCCAGGCGGCGACGAAGGAATAAGGAATATTCAATTTATCCGCCAATGATTTTTCAAGGATCACCGTAAAGCCCTCTTTTTCTTTGAAGGAAAAAATGATATCGTTGATATGGATGACGGAAAGATCGGGTAAGGAGTAAAAAATAAACTCCCCTTCATTCAATGCCGGTTTCATGGTGCGCAGTAATTGCTGAAGGTTTGTCTCGCCCCGCATGGATTATAATTTTTCGTATAAGGCTCTCAGCTTTTCTCTTGTCATGATTTTTTCCCAATCCTTTCCCAATGCATTTTCCCATAAAGGTTTCATGCCCATGCTCACATTGATCATCTTTTCAAAGTCATCATCACTTAATCCCTTACAGATACCAACCGGTATCTCGATCTTATTCTTCTCCACCATGTATTTGAATTCAT
>CALRSN020000448.1:0-3144 GCA_943370865.1 Bordetella parapertussis | reverse complement strand
TCCAGCAATCCCACCATACCAATGGTAGGTGTAGGGTTCACCGGGCCATCAGGGTTTTGATTGTAGAAACTAACATTACCACCGGTAACAGGTGTATCAAATTTGCGGCAGGCCTCTCCCATCCCTTTAATGGCATGCACAAACTGGTAATATACTTCCGGATCGTACGGGTTACCAAAGTTGAGGCAGTTGGTAACACCCAATGGCTGACCCCCACTGCAAACAATATTCCGGGCCGCTTCACTTACGGCGATCATCGCACCTTTATAAGGATCAGCAAATACATAACGGCTGTTACAATCTGTTGTAACCGCTAATGCTTTTGTGGTTCCTTTTACTAATACTAACGGAGCATCCGTTGGCTCGTTGGTAGACGTATTCACGGTTCCCACCATGCTGTCGTATTGTGTATAGATCCAGCGTTTGGAAGCAATGGAGGGCAATTTGATCAGTTGCTCTGCCACTACTTTCAGGTCGGCGGGTACAGGAACTTTGGATGCATCAAACTGTTTTATCTTCTCCAAATAAGCCGGCTCTTTATATTCCCTGTCGTATTGCGGTGCGCCGCCACCCAGTACTAAATCATGTGCAGGTAGTGAAGCTTCCAATTCACCATGCATATAAAAATTGAGGATGCCATCACCTGTTACTTCACCAATCACTGAACAGGGAAGATCCCATTTATCAAAGACCGCCTGCACTTCGGCTTCTCTTCCTTTTTTAGCCACGAGTAACATTCTTTCCTGGCTTTCGCTTAATAAGAGTTCCCAGGCTTTCATTTTTTTCTGACGGGTGGGTACTTTATCCAGGTCGATCCGCATACCCGATTGACCTTTGGCACTCATTTCAGAAGTGGAACAAATTATACCGGCAGCACCCATATCCTGCATACCTACTACTGCACCGGTTTGAATGACTTCCAAACAAGCTTCTAATAATTTCTTTTCCTGGAAAGGATCACCTACCTGCACTGCAGGAAGATCCTGTGCACTTTCAGCCGTGATATCAGCAGATGCAAAGGATGCACCGCCGATACCATCTTTACCCGTTGCACTACCTACAAACATCACCGGGTTACCAACACCTTCAGCCGTTGCTGAAACGGTTTCACCTGCTTTTACAATACCCACACTCATGGCATTCACCAACGGGTTGGTATGATAACACTGATCAAAATAGATCTCACCACCCACTGTAGGCACACCAAAACAATTACCATAATGACCAATACCATGCACCACACCTGCCAGCAAGTGCTGTGTTTTATCTTCTTCTAATTTTCCGAAACGTAATGAATTCAGTGATGCGATCGGTCTTGCACCCATGGTAAAAATATCCCGGTGAATACCACCCACGCCGGTTGCAGCACCCTGGAAAGGTTCAATAGCAGATGGGTGATTATGTGATTCAATTTTAAAGACCACGCCCAGTCCACCACCAATATCCATCAACCCGGCATTTTCCTCACCGGCTTTCACCAGCATTCTTCCGCCTTCACGGGGCAATGTTTTCAGCCACTTGATAGAATTTTTATAACTGCAATGTTCACTCCACATCGCCGAAAAAGCACAGAGTTCATTGAAGTTGGGCATTCTTCCCAGCTTTTTTTTGATGAGTTCAAATTCGTCTTCCGTTAACCGTAATTGCTGTGCTGTTTTTAGCGTTACTTCCATCTGATTTAATTTACCGGGCTGACCGTGATTTTGGGGAATGAATAAGAAGTGGCAAAATTACAAACTCAGCGGGAAGGCAGCTACAACAAGTTGTCAACTTTTTATGAATAAAATTATTTTTTACCGTTAAAAATAGTTGGGAGCCAAAGCCCTGTGCACGGCAATAATGGCTATTTTGCAACGATTAATTAAAGCTGTAACTGTTTGGAGTACCTGCTGTTTATTCTCTACCTTGTTTTTTTTGCCTGGCTTGCCACCCGGATCCCTTTTTTCAAAAGGTCGGGCTTAACCCAGTCACAGCTCATCATTGTTTTTTTGTTGAAAGTAATGGCCGGTATTTTTTACGGCTGGATAGGTCTTTATTATGGCGGCCTGGCCAAGATGTCGGATACCTGGGCCTATCATACCTACGGTATCCAGGAATACAACCTGCTGTTGCAGCAGCCCGGTGAGTATTTCACTAATCTTTTCTATAATCCGTACGAAGGCGACAGTTTCCAGAAATTTTTTGGCGCCAGCGATTCGTACTGGAATGACCTGAAAGGAAATGTTTTTATCAAGGTGATGTCGGTGTTTGACATCTTCAGCTTTGGTTATTATTATGTCAATGTGATACTCTTTTCCTTGTTATCCTTATTTGGCCCGGTGGCTATATACAGGGTAATGGCCGATGCATTCCCCTCAAAGAAATTGCCGGTGCTGCTGGCCACTTTTCTTGTTCCCTCTGTACTTTACTGGACAAGCTGTATTCATAAGGACGGGCTGATCTTTGTCGGTATCAGCCTCGTCGTTTATCATGTTTATTTTGGTTTAAAAGAAAACAGGTTCGGTGTAAAAAGGATCGCAGGTATATTATTAGGATTATTTCTGTTACTGTTGTTGAGAAATTATATCCTGGTGATCATTATTCCGGCTGTGTTTGCCTGGTTACTGGCTTCCAGGTGGCCCCAAAAGGGATTAGTCATTTTCGCTTCCCTGTATGTGTTGTTCATCGTATTATTTTTCAGTATCCGCTATATCAGTCCGCAGCTGGATTTTCCGCAGGCCGTGGTCAATAAACAGAAAGAATTTTTAAAACTCGAAGGCAACGCTTCCGTACCGATCAAAGAACTGGAACCCACAGTAGGAAGTTTTATGAAAAGTATTCCGCAGGCCTTTACCATCTCCACCATCAGGCCTTACCCGAGTGATGTGCGGCATATCCTCTCTTTAGCAGCTGCTGCCGAGATCATGCTCTTATTGATTCTCTTCGCCACATTTCTTGTCTTCCGCTACAAAACCGTTCAGTCTAATAATTTTACCTGGTTCTGCATCTTCTTCTCTGTCTCCATGCTCCTTGCCATCGGCTTCAGTGTCAATAACCTGGGAGCCATTGTCCGTTACCGGAGTATCATTATCCCCCTCCTGGTGGTGCCCATGGTTGCTCAAACCAACTGGAGCCGCTTAAACAAGCTGCTTTCAAATGGGATAA
>CALRSN020000447.1:0-3144 GCA_943370865.1 Bordetella parapertussis | reverse complement strand
CGCTGTATTGATCTCTGTTTGTGAACCTGTACCCACTTCATATTTCTTTTTTGTTTGCTGGTACACTTTTTCTGCTAACTCCATATTTCGTTTCTGGTAGTCCATATTCGTAATAGCAGAACGGAAATCATTCTTAGCTGTTTCCACCTGCTGGTCAATGGAGATTTCCAGGGCACTGATCTGGTTTTCGGTTTTCTGTAAATCAATTCGGGCCTGCTGAATTTTTGACTTGGTATAAAAGCCATTGAAAATGGGCACAGATATATTCAGGCTGACAGAGGAGATCGTGAACCAATCACCCTTACCAAAGAAATTCCATTTATTCCGCTGGGCATTCTTGGCATACTGGCCATTAAGCGATACGGTGGGTATCTGGCTCAGTTTGTAGCGGCGGATATTATATTCATTCAATTGCTTGCCGATCTGTGCATATTGGTAATCTTTCCTGTCTTTGTAATCATATGCACTGTTTTCAAGTATCCCTTCTTTGATCTGCTCATCACTAAGCGTATCGGTCAGCACCAGCTGATCTTTGATCGGCATACCAATCAATAACTTCAGTCCATAATAGCCATTAGAAATTGTATTCAATACTTTTCGTTTTTCCGTTTGCAGGTTCGTAAGCTGCACATTCACTTTGTCAACATCCAGCTTTTCTGCAAAACCGTTCTCATAAATGATCCGGGTATCTTTCAATAATTTTTCCAGCAAAGCGATATTTGAATCTAACAACTCGACCTGCGTTTTGCTAACCACCAGCTGGTAATAAACCTTATAAATATTTGTTCGTACAGCTTCCTCGGTGATCTCTGCATTCTTACGGGCAAAACTCATTGTAGCATCCCTTGCCTGCAAGCCTACGAATACCTGGCCGTCAAAAAGTATCTGGCTCAGGCTAATCGCTGCTGTAGCACTATACTTAGTGCCGAACTGCGCAGCAATAAATCCAAAATCGTTCGGCATTACAATAGGATTACCATTACCATCTTTCACACCTTCATCCACCAGTACCTGGTAGGTGGCAGGTGAAATAAAATTGGGGATCACCTGTGTGGCTACATTGGGATTGTAAGTTGTTCCCAGGCTGGCATTGATTCCGGGATAAGCACGGGAGGTTACTTCCCTGTTCACCTGCTCCTGGTACTTCACATCCAATAATGCATTTTTGACCTGCACATTATTCTTGGTTGCATAATCAATGGCCTGCTGAATGGAAAATTCATGCTTTGTCACTTTTACTGTATCCTGTGCCATCGCCATGAAAGGGAACAAAGCCAGTACGATTATCGCACGTCTCCAGTTATTTCCTCGCTTCTTCATGTTGTTGGTTTTTATTTCGTTGTTCATTGTATTTCTGAATCAGTTTATGTCCTTTGATAGTGGCAAGCCCGTATACAAAATGTTGAATAATGACTTCGGTTACACCAGCCAGGTTATACTTTCCCGGGGGGAAAACACTGACATCAAATGCCAGCATCATGGATTCCAGCCTGAACTTCACCATCACATCCACGTTGATATCAGGTCTGTATAATTCATCTTTAATACCCCAGTCAATATTGTCTTTTATCACTTTTGCCAGGAATTTATCCTTATGTTCTTTGAACCGACGAAAAGACCGGAAGTGAAATTTTTCCAGGTCATGCAGTAACATGGGGTTCATATTGGCAAACTCATCCATGATCCTTTCCATGGTTATGAATATCTCGTGTACAGCATCTTTAGCAGTGTCTTTGCACACACCACAATCGGTTTGTATCTCACTGATATGCCCGTCCACCACAGCATCCACCAGCTCATCTTTATCAGCATAATACTGGTACAGCGTCTTTTTTGACATGCCCAGGTGGTTGGCAATGTCGTCCATGGAGACAGAACGTATGCCATACTGCATAAACAGTTCCTCAGCCTTAATTAATATGCGTTCTTTGGGGTCCATACTTCAAAATCGAAGGGCAAAACTATGGAAACTTTTTTCGTAACCAAAGTTTCCATCCTTTTTTTTCGCCATTCGTAACAATTCCTTCACACGGACAAGTGTTTGTTTCAACCAGGAGATATGCTTAGTCAAAATCCAAATTCCGCTACCTTTATTACTTAATTGACTGTGCATGAAGCCTAAAACTCCTGCTATAAAAAAAACAAGTGCGGTTAGGAAGATCTTCCGCTTCTTTATACAGGGGCTTATTATTATTGCACCCATTGCCATTACAGCCTATGCTCTCTACTGGCTTTTTGAAAAAGTAGATGGTATTCTCCGGCCTTATGTTAATATTCCGGGCCTCGGTTTTGTACTCATCATACTTTTTGTGATCCTTGTGGGATGGATCAGCTCAAACTTCCTGATGGGCAGTGCGATCAATTTCTTTGATCAATGGATGGAAAGAACACCCGGAATCAAATTTATTTATTCTTCCACTAAAGATTTCTTTGAAGCTTTCGCCGGTGACAAAAGAAAATTCAATAAAGCAGTCCTGGCCAATGTGTTTGCAGAAGATGTATGGATCGTAGGTTTTCTGACAGACGAGGAAATGGAGAAATTTGAACTGGGTGCTGATAAAGTAAGCGTATATGTGCCGCAATCGTACAACTTTGCAGGCCAGCTTTATATACTGCCCCGGGCAAGGATCCGTAAAATAGAACAGATCACTGCCGGTGAAGCCATGAAATATGCGGTGACGGGTGGTGTGGTGGACCTGGATGAAGATGATGATGAAAAAAAGGAGATTGACAACGCAGTTACCAAATGAAGAAAGTTTTCTGCATCTTTTTTTTCGGTTTGCTCTGGCAACATTGTTTTTGCTGGGGTTTCTATGCACATCGCAAGATCAATTACCACGCAGTATTCCTTTTACCACCTGAGATGATGGTCTTATACAAACCTGCCATTGGTTTCCTGGAAGAACATGCAGTGGACCCTGATAAAAGAAGATACGCCGTTCCCGAAGAAGGCCCGCGGCATTATATAGATATTGATCATTACGGCACTTACCCGTTCGACTCTTTGCCAAGGAAATGGAATGATGCCGTTGCAAAATATTCAGCAGATACTTTACTGGCGCATGGAATTGTTCCCTGGTGGTTGCAAACCATGCTGTATCGTTTAACCGAAGCTTTTAAAGAAAAGAACCAGGCAAAGATCCT
>CALRSN020000446.1:0-3167 GCA_943370865.1 Bordetella parapertussis | reverse complement strand
ATCCGGTCATTTTTTTCACACTTCGTGCTGCTCAGTCACATCCGTTGTTTACACGGTTGCCTGCAGTCGCAAACATCGCTACTAAATTATGGGAGCACTTTACCTGTGGAATGGTTTTCCAGGGATGGAATGGAAGCCAGCCAGTGCTGGATATGCAGAAACCGGCGCTTTGTTTAACCGGCTACAATGTTACTGATTTTTGGGTAGCAACTATTCTGACTTCACCGCCACAGCAATTTTCGAATCAGCCGTGCCATAATACAACAACCATTTGCCGTTGAAATGAACTAAACCTTCTACAAAACATACCTCGTTCACTTCACCTATTTTTTCATAGGGCTTGTCGGGGTGAATAAAAAAGGAATCTGTACGGGCAATCAATTTATGCGGCTGGTGCTTATCAAACAAAGCCTGCCCGGCACTGTACGTAAATTTAGGTAAGGCAGTATCATTGAAATTAGCGGCATTGCTTCCGTTGTAGATCAACAATATTCCTTTGTCCTGCAACAAAGCATAAGGCCCCGGTTCCACCAGGCGGCTGTCAAAATAACCCATGCGGGGATGCAGTACTTCGATCATCTTCCCGCTTTCTGCATTCTCCTCCACGGTCCAGTGTATTAAATCATCCGAACTGGCCATGAACAGGTCGGTATCACCAAAATACATCCGGTATTTGCCATTGATCTTTACCGCTACTATTTTATCGCCCGCTAGTTTGGAAACAATGGCTCCCGATTTGGACCAGGTGTTGATATATTTTTCCGTGCTGAGCACCGGTCCGTGTTTGATCCATTGTTGCAGGTCTTTGGATGTAGCGAGACAAAGCCGGGCTGTTTTTCCATCATAGGCCGTATAAGTGAGTATATAGGTACCATCTTCACTTTCCACCACTCTCGGATCTTCCACCCCGCCTTTCCATTCATATTTTTTCATAGAATCGTTGGCCGGGTAGAAAACAGGTGACGACTGTTTGGTAAAATGTAATCCGTCTTCACTGATGGCGAGACCTAATCTTGAAGTCATGTCATGATCCTGTGCCCGGTACAGCAAATACACTTTTCCATCCTTCACCACGGCCGAAGGGTTCAGTACATTTCTTTCTTCCCAGTTCACGGGTTTACCGGCTACGGGGCAATCAAAATGCTGTGTGGCTGAAGGAGACAGGATAGGGTTGAGACTGTCCACTTTTACAAAACCATCCAGCGTCCAGTCCTGTTTGGTTGCTTCAGTTGTTTCCGGGACCGGGGCATTGTTACAACTAAACAGGAAAGCAATTGTAATGACAAGCAATGATCTCATGTGGCAGGTTTGAATGGGGAAGTTAGTTATTAAATCAACTATTCTTTAGCCGGGTTCCTGTGAAAGCCAGCTGGATAAGGCAGGCATTGGTTAAGTTTTCCCCTCTTTGCCGCTTTTATTATGAAAGCCTTAAACCTTTTTGTATTTTTCCCATCACACGCAGTCATCTCCGCCTGCCGGGAGATGGCCAAACTACAAAGCTTATGGACAGAAGAGAGTTTTTGAAAACCCGCCGTAAAAAAACAGCCCCTGCTGCCATTGACAGCCCCCGGCCTTTCCGCACCTTGTCAGGAGTGAATACCTATACCGGGCCCTGGACCGAGCAAGAGATCATTCACCTGCTGAAACGGACCATGTTCGGTGCTAAAAAAGCAGATATCAATTATTTTAAAACAAGAACCATGGCGCAGGCCGTGGATGAACTGCTGACCCCCACCGCACCGGCACCTGCTGTGCCGGTAAAAGAATATGTTACTTCACCCAATGCTACCAACCCTGATACCAATATTATACAGGGCACCACCTGGGTCAATGATATTAACAGCGATGGCACGGTGCAATCACAACGACGCGGCTCTTATAAAAAATGGCTGACCGGCACCATGATCAACCAGGACAGGAGCATCCGGGAAAAACTCATCATGTTCTGGACCGATCATTTCGGGAATGAGACCACCGATGTGGGGAATGCCAACTGGATGTATATGCAGCATAACCTCATTCGCCAGTATGCATTGGGCAATTTTAAAAACCTGGTGCGTGACATTACCAAAGATGTGGCCATGCTCCGTTATCTTAATGGTTATCTCAATAATAAAAATGCACCGGATGAGAACTATGCCCGTGAATTACTGGAATTGTTTACCGTGGGTAAGGGGCCTGGATCGCAATACACGGAAGCCGATGTAAAAGAAGCAGCCAAAGTATTGACCGGCTGGCAGATCAACGGCACGACGTATACATCCGTGTTCAACGTGAACCGTCATACAACTTCTAATAAAACATTTTCCGCTTTCTTTAATAATACAGTGATCACCGGCCGTAACACAGCCACTGCGGGTGATCTTGAACTGGCCGACCTGCTTAACATGATCTTTGCGCAACAGGAAGTGGCCAAATTCCTGGTTCGTAAGATCTACCGCTGGTTTGTGTATTATGCTATTGATGGGGCAACAGAGGCCAATGTAATTACCCCGCTGGCCGATATTTTCAGAACGAATAACTATGAAATAAAACCTGTATTGACAGCCTTGTTCCAGAGCGAACATTTCTATGATATGCTCAACCGCGGTTGCATGATCAAAACACCGGCTGACCAGGTGGTGGGTTCCCTGCGGGAAATGAATGTTGTTTTTCCGGCACTGACAGACTGGGATACCAACTATGGGTTATGGAATACTTTTTATGCCTGGATGAACAATATGGGACAAAACCTGCATGATCCGCCCAACGTATCGGGTATGCCGGCTTATTACCAGGAACCAATGTTTCATGAAATATGGATCAATTCTGATTCATTGCCCAAGCGCAACCAGTTTACCGATATCATGTTTGCCAACGGGTATATTCGTAACGGGCAACGGGTGCAGTTCAATTGCGTGGAGTTTGCCAAAACACTCAGTAACCCCGGCAATCCCAATGACCTGATCGATGAAGCCCTGCGGATATTTTTCCGCAATGACCTGGGCGTGCAAACCAAAGCCCAGATCAAAACACAGATATTACTGACCGGGCAGCAGTGGGATTATTACTGGACCAATGCCTGGATGGCCTATGAAGCCAGTCCCACCTCTGCCAATTTCAATACGGTGAATACAAGATTGAAATCGCTGTTCCAGTATTTTTTCAATTTATCAGAATACCAGTTA
>CALRSN020000445.1:0-3175 GCA_943370865.1 Bordetella parapertussis | reverse complement strand
TCCCTGATCGATAAGTCTGATGCGATCGTTTGCATTTCTGAATTTTGTAAAAGTGATGTATTGAACAACTGTAATGTTAACAATAAAGCTGTTTATGTTGTACATAATGGCACCCATAAAGTACACCCACCTGCATTAAACGGGCATTCGTATCGCCCCTCCCGGCCTTTTTTATTTGGGATGGGATACGTAAATGCAAAAAAAAATTTTCATGTGTTGGTACCACTGCTGCAAAACGAAGGGATTGAATTACTGGTAGCAGGACACCTGGATGACCCGGCTTATAGTGAACAAATAAAAAAAGATGCTGCTTCACTTGGCGTAGCTGACCGGCTTCATCTGCTGGGACCTGTTTCAGAAGGGGAGAAAGGATGGTATCTTCAGCATTGCCTTGCCTATGTTCATCCTTCCCTGGCTGAGGGGTTTGGGGCACCTGTAGTGGAAGCGATGCAGTTTGGAAAACCTTTATTCCTTGCTGCACTTACCTCGCTCCCGGAAATCGGGGGCGAGGCAGCTTTTTATTTCAAATCCTTTGACAAAGAACATATGCAAAAGGTTTTTTATGAAGGGATGATACGGTATGATAAAGAAGGAATGGAGCATACGATCAGGAAAAGAGGGATGCAATTTGACTGGAATGAGAAGGCAAAGGAGTATTTGAAAATTTATCAATCACTTTACTAAAACGGTGCAGATGGAAGAGCGAAAATGGAATACTTCGTTGGTATATGATTCAGGAAAACGAAAGTCTGAATTGTGTAAGGCAAAAGATATGCAGGCGGACTGGTACCAGCGCTGGTGCCGGGAATTAAATGAAAAACCTAAATTTCACCGCAAGCAATGGGAATTTGTATGGGTGATGCAGGCCTTGTGGGAAAGAGATTGTATTCAAAAAGGGAAAAAGGGATTGGTATTCGCTGTCGGCACCGAACCGGGGCCTTCCATTTTTGCCAACTACGGGTGTGATATATTGGCTACAGATATTTTCCCGGAAAAGGGGAAAGCAATGGGCTGGACAAATGCTGACCAACTCTGCTTTGGAATTGAATCTTTAAACACAAGAAAATTATGTGATGATGCTACCCTTGGGAAACATGTATCCTACAGGCCGGTGGATATGAATGACATTCCGGGAGATCTCACTGGGTTTGATTTTAACTGGTCCAGTTGCTCGTTTGAACATTTGGGAACAATTGAAAAGGGAATAAAATTCCTTAAAAACCAATTAAAGACATTGAAGCCGGGTGGCTGGGCGGTACATACCACTGAGTTTAATGTTTCTTCTAATGAGAAAACGATTGACCATGCCGATACTGTTATCTTCCGTAAAAAAGATATAGATAAACTGGTGGCGGAACTCAGGCAATCCGGTCATTTTGTAGAAGAACTGGATTATTCATTAGGTGGGTTGCCGGAGGATTTTATGGTCGATATTTTTCCGCATCGCCAGGATGTGCACCTGAAACTTCAATTAAATGAATTTGTGGTAACCTCCATCGGGCTGATCATTCAGAAAAGGAAAAGAGGTATTTTACAGGGCTGGTTTAAATAGTACAGAATGGGTTCCATCAGCCGGTTTAACTTAAGTAAGATAGCTGCGGATTACAATTGTCTCAATTTCGTGGAGACAGGTACCTGGAAAGGTGATGCGGTGGCATATGCCTTGCAAACAAACTTTGCAACAATCATATCGGTTGAGATAGTACCGGGGATAGCCGCCGAAGCACAAAAGCGATTTCTGCACAATAAAAACGTCAGGATCATGGAAGGCAATAGCGTATCTGTCCTTTTTAAGGAGTTACCCTTATTGGAAGGCAATTGCATTTTTTGGCTGGATGCCCATTTCCCTGGGGCTGAAGAAGGAATACGCAGGTATGATGCAGAAACTAATGAAGACAGAAGATTGCCGCTGGAAAAAGAGATCGAAATCATAAGGACAAGCCGCCCGTATTTTGAGGATATATTAATTATTGACGATCTCCGGATATATGAGGACGGACCGTATGAGAACGGGAATGCACCGGCAGATACTTTGCCAAAAGGACACAGGAGTATTGATTTTGTATTCAATCACTTTTCTGCCACACATCATATCAGCAGGCTCTACCGGGACGAAGGCTATATTATTTTAACTCCAATTCATTCCCGGTCAACCGGTCAAAGTAACCCGGAGCAATACTTAACTTAAGTCAAGCTAAAAATGCCTCATCAGTTACTGTTCAAAATACTTTCTCTGTAGTCCTTTCTTCTGAAAAAGTTAGATATTATCTTTACCGATATAGCTTTTTACTAAATCTAAAGATGAAAATGATGCATAAACTATGTTTGTTGTGTGTGCCTGTTTTTTTCTTATGTACACTTCCTGCCCTTTCGCAAACTGTTGCGGAAGAAGATGTATCCACCGCACTATCCCTGAAAAGAAAATTCAAAGATGAACCTTACGCAGCTGTTAGTATGACGCAGCGCTACACGTTTGAAAAAGGTAAAAACGAATTCAAGCAACCGGTTGTAACAGTAAAAGAAGAGGGGTCCGTGGAATTTATCGGGCTAAAAGATATTGCCATCTTCCAGTATTATAAATTTCACAACCGGTTTATCCGGCTTAAATCGTTTTACCGCTACGATAAGTTTGTACGCAAGTATTCATTAACCGGTAAAAGAGGTTTTGACCGGTCTGTTACTGATGATAATATATTCTTTGATGACAGCCGGGTGCAATTATATTCATTTCGTTTTTTACAAAAAGGAAAAATGGCGAAACTGACCTGGGAAAATGAATTTACCGATGGTAAATACCTGACCCGGAATTTTTTCAACGAATATTTCCCGGTAGCTGAAAAAATTATCGAGTTTGAAGTACCTAACTGGCTGGATATTTCTTTTATTGAAAAGAACTTCGGGAAATTCAAAGTGGAAAAGTCAAAAGTTCCGTCGGGGAAATACACCCTGTATACATTTAAAGTAAAGAATGTAGAAGCCATAAAAAGCGAGTACCGAGACCTGGGGATCGCTTATACAGAGCCGCATATATTAATTCAGTTAAAATCATTTGACAATGACGGGCAGCGGGTAAACCTTTTCCAGGGCACCAAAGACCTATATACTTGGTACTCCCATCTCTATAACCTGGCAGGTAATGATGTCAGTTCATTAAAGCAGCAGGTGACAACACTCA
>CALRSN020000444.1:0-3182 GCA_943370865.1 Bordetella parapertussis | reverse complement strand
ACAGACGCAAAAAAACGCATTAGTATTTTTTGCTGTCCCTGTCCCTTGAAAAAACCAATATCGTATGAGCTGGAATGAAACGATGGGTTTGATGTCGACCGTCGCCCTTTCTTTACCTGTTTTATTTATCATTGCCTTCCGGCTTGCCGGATACAGAACTTTCCCTGCCTTATTAGCTTATTATATTTTTGCTGTTGCTTATAATTTTCTGACGGAAGGGTATGTTCATGTCAACAAGAATATTGTCTTGCATGCCGGACTTATCAATAACCTGCTGGATGCGCCGCTGATATTGTTATTTCTTACCTATTTCAGCCGGTCAGTAGAAAATACAAGGCGAATGCACTGGCTGATCGGAGGATTAGTCGTTTTTGATATTCTTCTTGTTTCGGTCTGGGGTCTGAATTTTACTACTGTTACCATAGCGATGGCTCCCGGGCTTTTAGCCATACTCGGTTTTTCAGTTGTTTTCTTTGTGCACCAGGTTAAAATAACCGTTACCCAGCAAAAGGCAACCGGCAGGGCCCTGATCAGTGCTTCTTTATTGTTTGTATATGGATGCTTCAGTATTATTTACCTGATCCATTATGTGCTCAGAAGTGAGGATGTAGAAAATACATTTCTTGTCTATTTTATAGCCACCATCCTCGCCTCCCTTTTAATGAGTGCCGGTATTTATCTTGAAAGCAAGAGAGCAAAAAAATTATCCGAACTGAAAGTAGTGCGCCGGGAGCTGTCAGAAATATACGGGGAAGAAAAAACGGCTACCCCGTTAAGGACAGCCGTTCTTGATTTTGACAGTGAGCAATGGAATTAAAAACAATATTTCCCCTCGCTGATCATTTTATCGGCAATTCTTCTTCTCGCATCTTTTGAGTTGAATGGTTCTGCTTTGGTAAAGCGTTTCAGCCCCATCAGAATCATTCGTTGCTCATCACCTTCCGCAAAAGAATTGATCGCATCTTTTCCGGATTTATTTATCCGGTCGGCGGCATCATACAAGTAAGTCCGCATGATGTCAATATAAAGCTGGCAAGCGGCTTCTCCTTTTTGATCCACCATCTTCATCACTCTCAGCAATACACTTTCTGCATTATAGGTTTCGATAGCCATATCCGCCAGGTTCATCAGCACTTCCTGTTCGTTCTCGATCTTCATCATTAGTTTTTGCACCGCTGCACCCGCCGCCATCAGGATCGCTTTTTTCAGGTTCGCCACCAGCTTTCTTTCTTTAGCGAACGGCGTTTCATCTTCCGCACCAAAATCGGGAATGCTCATCAGTTCTTTTTGTACTGACATAGCAGGACCCATCAGGTCCAGCCTTCCGCCCATTGCTCTTTTCAATGTCATATCTAATGTCAGCAGGCGGTTGATCTCATTTGTTCCTTCGTAGATCCGGTTGATGCGGCTGTCACGGTAAGCCCTTGAAATATTATACTCAGCACTAAAACCATTACCACCATGTACCTGCACCCCTTCATCCACCACATAATCCAGTACCTCGCTGCCATATACTTTCAGGATCGCACATTCGATGGCATACTCTTCGGCAGCACCCAGCAATGCTTCATTGAAAGGTTTTCCTGCAGCCAGTAATTCATGTTCTTTGTCATCCACCCATTTGGCAGTACGGTATAAGGCTGATTCGCCAACAAATACCCTGATCGCCATTTCAGCCAGCTTATGTTTGATGGCACCGAAATTAGAGATGGGCTGTTTAAACTGTTCCCTGGTTTTGGCATACTCAACTGTGCCACTCAAGGAACGTCTTGCACCACCGATGGCTGCTGCGCATAATTTCAAACGCCCAATGTTGAGGATATTGAAAGCGATCTTGTGCCCTTTACCTACTTCGCCCAATAAGTTTTCTACCGGTACTTTGCAATCCTGGAAATATAACTGTACGGTCGAAGAACCTTTGATACCCATCTTATGTTCTTCAGGACCCTGTGTAAATCCTTCTGTTCCTCTTTCAACAATAAAGCCGGTGAATTTATCTCCATCTACTTTAGCAAACACGGTGTACACCTGTGCAAAACCACCATTGGTGATCCAGCATTTCTGACCGTTTAAGATATAATGTTTGCCATCCTCACTCAGTTTGGCAGTTGTTTTTGCACCCAATGCATCACTGCCGCTGTTGGGTTCTGTCAATCCGTATGCGCCGGCCCATTCACCGGTGATGAGCTTGGGAATATATTTTTGTTTTTGTTCCGGTGTACCAAAATATAAAATCGGCAATGTGCCGATCCCTGTGTGTGCGGCAATAGCAACAGAGAAGGAATGACCCGCACCCAGGTATTCGTTCACCATGGTAGCAGTGATAAAATCCTTACCCAACCCGCCAAATTCCTCGGGAAACGATACGGATAACAATCCCTGCTCACCTGCTTTTGTCAGTAATGATTTCATTAACCCCGGCTCCAGGTTGTCGATCCTGTCGAGAATGGGATAGACTTCTGCATCCAGGAACTGGTCACACATATCCCGGATCATCAGTTGCTCCTCCACAAAATTTTCGGGAGTAAAAGTTTCAAACGGCGATGATTCCTTCACCAGCCATTCCCCGCCTTTTAAAACGGTTTTTGTTTCTGCAGCAGCACTCATGGTATAAAAGTTTTAAAGGTTTTTTATTTCAGGTTATCATACACGATCTGCAACACTTCCTTACAGACATCCACTTTATCAGCAGGAACTGTTTCCAAAGCTTCATTCAGTGTCTCTTCGGCGAGTATCATTGATTCTTCCTGTAGTTTCTGTGATTGTTTGGTCAGGTAGATCAGGTTGATCCGCCTGTCTGTTTCTGAAGGAACTCTTTTCACCAGGTTTTGTTTTTCCAGGTTGTCTACCAGCCGGGTAATACTTGGTTTGTCACGAAACGTGGCATTACACAACTCCTGCTGGCTGATGCCCTCCTGTTTCCATAAGTGATACAACACACTCCATTGTTCAATGGTCAGGTTTAACCCGGCTGTATTGAATTTCTTCTGCAAGCGGCGGGCAATAGCGGTGGAGGCTTTGCCGGTGACAAAGCTGTAGAGTTCCCCTTTTTTAAATTGGTTGTTTGGCATATAGTTGTTTGTGCAACTATTCAAATATAGGAAAAATTCCCCGCTTTCAAAATTTCCTTTCTGCTATTTTTTGCCCGGGTTTCTTGCGTTATATCATTGAAGTGAAATATA
>CALRSN020000443.1:0-3184 GCA_943370865.1 Bordetella parapertussis | reverse complement strand
CCCGTAAGCAGGTGTTCTTCCTTCAAAGGCTGGGGTGCCAGTTTGGGATAAATACAAGAGCTGCCCAGGAACAATAATTTCTTTACTTCATTTTTATAAGCGGCATGAATGATATTTGATTCCATCAGCAGGTTATCATATAAAAATTCGGCCCGGTAGGTATTATTGGCCAATATTCCTCCTACTTTGGCAGCGGCCAGGAATACAAATTCCGGTCTCTCTTTTTCAAAAAAAACATTTACCGCTTCCTGTTTCCGCAGGTCCAGTTCAGTGGATGTTCGTGTAACAATATTGGTAAACCCTTCCTCTTCCAGCTTGCGTACAATCGCCGATCCCACCATACCGCGGTGACCTGCCACAAAAATTTTACTGCTCTTTTCCATGCTTATTCAAACCTGTTTAATGTATCAAAGCCTGACTCCTTCAATAAGATATCTTTCCGGAAGTACTCGATATCCGCATCCACCATTTCTTTCACCAATTCATTCACCGTGTACCGGGCTGACCACCCGAGTTTGGTTTTAGCCTTACTGGCATCCCCGATCAGCAAATCCACTTCCGTGGGCCTGAAATAACGTTTATCCACTTCCACCACCACATCACCAGGTTGCAGGGGAATGGTATCGTTAGCAACGGTTGTTACGATCGCTTTTTCATTCTCCTCTTTTCCTTCAAACCTGATCTCCACCCCGGCATGGGCAAAGGCCATCTTTACAAAATCCCGTACTGCCGTGGTTACACCGGTGGCGATCACAAAATCTTCCGCTTCGGATTGTTGCAGCATCAGCCACATGGCTTCGATATAATCTTTGGCATGTCCCCAATCTCTTTTTGCATCCAGGTTACCCAGCCATAATTTTTTCTTTAATCCCAGTACGATCTCCGCTACTCCGCGGGTGATCTTCCGGGTTACAAATGTTTCTCCCCGCAACGGGCTTTCATGGTTGAACAGGATACCATTGCAGGCATAGATGCCATAAGCTTCCCGGTAATTCACCGTGATCCAGTACGCATATAATTTAGCGACCCCATAAGGTGAACGGGGATAAAAAGGCGTGGTTTCATTCTGCGGCACAGCCTGCACTTTACCATATAACTCAGAGGTGGACGCCTGGTATATCCTTGTTTTCTTTTCCAGTCCCAGTATCCGGATCGCTTCCAGCAGGCGAAGAGTACCCACCGCATCGGTATTGGCCGCATATTCGGGTTCTTCAAAACTCACATGCACATGGCTCATGGCACCGAGGTTATAGATCTCCTCGGGCTGCACCTGCTGCATGATGCGGATGATATTCGTAGAGTCAGTCAGGTCGCCATAATGCAAGACCATTTTGACATTCTTTTCGTGGGGATCCTGGTACAGGTGATCGATCCGCTGGGTATTGATCAGGGAAGTGCGGCGTTTGATGCCATGTACTTCATAGCCTTTTTGCAGTAAAAATTCAGCGAGATAGGCGCCGTCCTGTCCTGTAATGCCGGTGATGAGGGCTTTCTTCATTCGTTCCCGTATTTTCGCAAATGTAACCCGTTTTCAGCCGACAGAAACAACTCTGAACCTGCATGTATTTAAAAGATTATGTTATCCGGACCGGTAAGAATATCCTGGTCCGCTTTCCCAAAAGGGTCATCCGGTTCTTTGAATATGGCGGTGAGTTCATTCGCTTCCGGAAAATGAATAAGCACAGATCAGCGGTTCACTTAAAGGACATCTATCCCTGCCTGAAGGATAAGATACAATCAACACCGTTTGATCATCACTATACCTATCACCCGGCCTGGGCTGCCCGCATCCTGGCGCAAACAAGACCTGAATTGCATGTAGACATTTCTTCCATTCTCAGTTTTGGGGCCATTGTTTCGGCTTTCGTTCCTATTAAATTTTATGACTACCGGCCTGCCGATCTTCACCTGTCCGGCTATGAATCCGATTTCGCAGATCTCAAGCAACTTCCTTTCGCAGATAATCTTATCCGTTCATTGTCCTGTATGCATACCGTAGAGCATATCGGTCTTGGCCGTTATGGCGACGAACTGGATGCCGATGGTGATATCAAAGCGATCAACGAATTGAAACGGGTGCTGCAACCGGGCGGTGACCTCTTATTTGTAACGCCGGTGGGGAAACCAAAAATCGAATTTAATGGGCAAAGAATTTATAGCTTTGAACAGATTTTAAATTATTTTTCTCCTTTTGAATTAATGGAATTCTCACTTATTCCTGACCAGGGAGGCATTATTAATAAAGCCGATCCTGAATTGGTAAAAAAACAGGAATATGGCTGTGGATGTTTCTGGTTCAAAAAAATTATTAGCTAAAGTCCTCAACCTTATCAAGCATTTAATTCTATGTACCTCCATTTTAGTACCTCATTAGTAAAAAAAGAGCTGCCCTTTCAACTATTTGCTAAGAATAAACGGATTCTACTTTCATTTTTCAGCATTATGCTCCTATGCAATTTGTCCCATACACAAGTTCCAGGAGGTATAACAACAAGTACCCTCAAATTGTGGTTCAAAGGCAACCAGGGAGTTACAGCAACCGGTGGAAATGTATCTCAATGGAATGACATAAGCGGACAAGGAAATGTCACTACCCAACCTTCTAAAACAGCAAACACACATATCACATACAGAAACAGCGGTGCTAATTATAATCCTACATTATTATTTGATGGTACCAGGCTCGAACAACTAAAGGGATCTGCCAATAATCTTGGAGGGACCCCTACGCTTTTCACAGTCTCAAAATGTTCCAATACGGCCTTGTTCAACCCCATTTTCAGTAATTTTGAAATCAACCCAACCATTCCCGACCCAAACCTGGCAAAGGAAGTCGGTCCAGGACTGTTCATATACTTTAACAGCTATGTAGTTGATGCATATGAAGCCTGGCTTCCTGTTTCTGCTGATGCACCAGCTGTCAATAACAGGTTAGATATCATGACTAGTATATACGGATCTTCCACCTCCACAGCAGATGCTGAATTATACCAGAATGGCATTTTAGCTGATATTCATACAGGCCCGACTAAACCGCTGACTCCCGGCAGAAAAGTGATTGAAATTGGAGGAAGGTCTGGCGATGATGCGGAATTCCCGGGTCGCATCTTTAACGGTGATATTGCTGAAATCATTTACTTTACTGATAGGCTTGTTGCTACTGATCGCCAAAAAGTCGAGTCTT
>CALRSN020000442.1:0-3187 GCA_943370865.1 Bordetella parapertussis | reverse complement strand
TATTCTTTGAAGAATTAGATGTGGAATGGGCGCCGCATCCTTCCTGGTTTTACCGCATCAGCAAATACACCATCCCGCTGATCCGTCATCCCTATGTGCCGGAAACATTTTTCCTGAACGAAGTGAAACAATTACCCGGCGACCTGGAGAATTATGTATTGAAACCCCTGTTCTCTTTTGCCGGGCAGGGTGTGATCATTGATGTGACACAATCGGATATTGATAACGTAAAAGACCCGGAGAACTGGATCCTGCAGCGCAAAGTAAAATATGCGGATATTATTGCTACACCGGATATTCCCGCCAAAGCCGAGATCCGTATTTTCTATTTCTGGAAAGACGGTGCCCTTCGCCCAGTGCCGGCCAATAACCTGGCCCGGTTAAGCAAAGGCAAAATGATCGGCGTCCGGTATAATAAGGACAAGGAATGGGTTGGAGGAAGCTTGTGTTATTTCGCCCCCTAAATCCCCCGCAAGGGGACTTACTACACCCTGTTATTTGAAAATTCATTTAGACTATGCAACACCTGAAAGACATACAACCAAAAGAATTAGCTCCCGGCCTCACCGGCTATTATGCGCATGGCACCAACATGACGCTGGGCCTGGTGGAAATAAAAGCCGGTAGTAATTTACCAGCGCACCAGCATGTTCATGAACAGATCACTTATATCCTCGAAGGGCAACTGGACATGACCATTGGCGGTGAGCTTTGCATCTTAACCGCGGGGATGTATTATGTCATCCCGTCCAATGTGGTGCACGGTGCGGTGGCGAGAACAGATTGTAAAGTGATTGATGTGTTTAACCCGGTGAGGGAGGATTATAAGAAATAGGGGAAATAAAATACAGTTTGAAACTGCAGAATTACATGCCCGTATAACCGGCTATAGACTCTTCAATGAAAATATCCAGGCTATTTTTACGAATACTAAAAATTGTAATTGTCATTTCCATAGTCCTGGCTATTGGAATCTTCATTTTCTTTTCCATAACTACAGATGTCACTTCAAATGTTGATTCGTATGTATATGAAGTGCCTTTCAAAAAAGGAGATAAATGCAAAGTAGTACAGGGATATGGAGGATTATTTTCACACCGGCATATTGCCGCTATAGATTTTGAAATGCCCGTTGGCACCCCGGTTCATGCAGCAAGAGGCGGAATTATCTATAGTTACAAAGATGATAGCGATGAAGGTGGTATTTTCTCAAAGTATAAGAACAAGGCGAATTATATAATCATACAACATGATGATGGAAGCTTTGGCTGTTACTGGCACCTCCAAAAAAATGGAGTTCTTGTTAAAAAAGGGAAAGTAAATAAAGGCCAGCAAATAGGTACCAGCGGCGCTACCGGGCTTGTCCTGCGACCACATCTTCATTTTTCAGTCAAGCTAAGACTAAACTACCAGATGAATTCGTTTACTAGAACAAAATTTAACTCAACCAGTGGCGTTGTAATACTGGAACGAGGCGAAACTTATGAACGGCCTGTTGACTAAGTCTTGAATTATGGCAATTTCAAAAATTCGCAATATGAAAATTCTACTCCTCCCAATAGTTTACCTGGTCAGCACCTATACCGTCAATTCCCAATCAGAGCCGAAACCATTTTCTTTATCAGGGGAAATAAAAGGTCAGAAAACCGGTATTGTTACACTGTTCTATCGTTTGGGAGAAGGGGAAAAAATACTGGATAGTTGCGAACTTAAGAATGGAAAATTTCATTTTTCGGGCCAGTTATCTATCCCTGCAAGGGCAACTCTCCAAAGAGTAGTAAATTCAAAAAATGATCCTGACCCCGAGAATACTACAGTTATCTACCTGGAGCCCGCCGATATAAAAGTGTCAATGGCCTATAATAATTTCCAGGAGCCAAAAGTAACCGGATCAAAAACACATGATGAGTCGGAAGAATTAAAAAAATTGTATTCAGCCATAAAAGATACAGGCCAAATACGCATACAGAAAGGCGATCTCGTAGCCCAAGAGTTTGTTCGTACGCACCCCAACTCTTTCGTTAGTGTTTTCGATTTGTATGTTCACAAGAACAGATGGCCCTTTGAAACTATGAGGTCGCTTTACTATTCAATCGATCCCAAATTATTAACGGGCCCCGAAGGATTAAATCTTTCCCGGTTCATGAAAAGAACAGAAGAGAATACAACAGGTAAACCTGCTAAGCCGTTTACTACTTTGGATTACAGGGGAAACAGGGTGCAACTTTCCGATTTTAAAGGGAAGTATGTGCTTCTTGATTTCTGGGCCAGCTGGTGTGTTCCTTGCCGTGAAGTGAATCCGCACCTGGTAGATATTTACGCTAAGTTTCATAACCAGGGACTGGAGATCATCAGCATCTCAGTTGATAAAGACAAAACGGCCTGGCTGAATGCCATCGAAAAAGACAAGATCGGGATATGGCATAATGTTTTATCGAATATGGAGAATAATATTCTCATTCACGAACTGTACGGAATTGGTTATTACCCGACAAAAATACTGGTAGGAAAGGATGGTATGATAATCGGACGTTTCTCTGGTACAGATGATGAAATACTATTGGATAAAAAACTGGCAGAGCTATTTTAGAGATTCAGCGCTGTAGATCTATTACAAAAAAGTGGTTCGAAGATTTTCGAACCACTTTCCTTTCTTTATGCAACTGTGAAAATTCTCTGTGTCCTCTGTGTTTAAAATTACTCCTTAAAATTCTTCTTCAACTCCATCAGCTTCGCCTGGAATGCATTCATAGGTTCAGGTTTTTTCCCAGCAGGTTTCTGTCCCCTGGTATCTGTCTTCTGACTCCTGACTTCCGGTCTTCCGGACTCTCCCTCCTTCAACGACAACGCAATCCGCTTCCTGGCAATATCCACTTCCAGCACGGTGGCCATTACTTTTTGTCCCAGTTTCACCGCTTCATTTGGGTCACTGATATAACGGTTCGCCAAATGTGAAATATGTACGAGTCCATCCTGCTTCACTCCCACATCCACGAAAGCACCAAAGTTGGTAATGTTGGTAACGATACCCGGTATCTTCATACCCGGCTTCAGGTCTTCCATGGTACTCACCCCATCGGCAAAACGAAATTCTTCGATCGGTGAACGGGGATCACGGCCGGGCTTCTCCAGTTCTTTCAAAATATCTTCAATGGTAAACTGGCCGATCGTTTCCGAAACAAATTCT
>CALRSN020000441.1:0-3188 GCA_943370865.1 Bordetella parapertussis | reverse complement strand
TTCCCGTGCTGTTTTATCACTCAGCATGATCGCTTTTGTTGCCGTCTCTTTTTTTCATCCCGGTATAAAACAACAATTCCGTAATTTTTTCTCCACGCCCCTATTATGGGGCATGAGTCTTTTATTTATCCTGCCGCTGGTATCAGGATTGTGGAGCGAGGATCAGCAACAGTGGCTGGATATACTTCGTATCAAACTGCCTTTACTTGTTTTACCACTGGCTTTTGCGGCTCCTTTTTCTCTTTCCAAAAAGCAATGGGATTGGGTAGTTCATTTTTTTATTGTTGTTGTATTGGGTGCTACTTGCTGGAGCATGTTCCATTATGTCGGCGATATGGACAGCATTAACGCCAGTTACCTGGAAGCAAAGACGATGCTGACGCCATTAGAGAATGATCATGTCCGTTTCAGCTGGCTGGTAGCCGTGGCTTTATTGCTGTCAGGTTATTCAGCCTGGCAAAAAAGAAAGGATACCGGGATCGAAAAATGGTTGCTGGCAATAGCAATGGCATGGTTTATCCTTTTCTTACACCTGCTGGCGGCGAGAACTGGAGTATTCTCTTTTTATATTATGCTGGCTGGTTTGTTTTTTTGGTTTATGCTCAAAAAAGCAAAACCAGTACCGGCCATACTGGCTCTTGTTGTTTTAGTTTCGTTGCCAATAGCAGCTTATTTCCTGTTGCCCTCTTTCCAGAACCGGGTGAACTATTTCCGGTATGATCTTTCTTATTTTAAAAAAGACCAGTACCTACCCGGCTCCAATGATGGTGTCCGGGTTATTTCTATCAAAGCCGGGTGGGCAATAACTAATGAAAACCCGTTAACCGGTGTTGGGTTTGGTGATATTGAAGCGAAGATCAAAGAGCAGTATGCCAAACAATACCCGGCTATGCTGGAAACGGATAAGATATTACCCGGTAGTGAATGGATGATCTATGGAACCGGTACCGGCTGGCCGGGACTGTTATTATTTTCACTGGTCATGCTGATCCCTTTTTTTACCCCGGTAAAAGAAACACTTCCCTGGTTATTGCTGAATGCCACCGCTGCTTTCAGTTTTTTGTTTGATATTGGTCTCGAGGTACAGTTCGGTGTTTTTATCTATGCCTTTATCATCTTGCTGAACTGGAAACGGGGTATCGCTGAAAAGATGTAATCTTTGCAAAACTATGCAGCCACTTTCTGTTGTTATTATTTGTAAAAATGAAGCCGCTATCATTGGCCGGACCCTGCAAAGCCTGCAGGGGTTGACGGATGATATTGTCGTGTTTGATAATGGCAGTACAGATGGTACGCAGTCAATCGTCAAACAATTCAACGTACAGTTGCATGAAGGTGCCTGGGAAGGTTTTGGTAAAACAAAAGGCAAGGCCACGCAGCTGGCCAAATATGACTGGATACTGAACCTGGATGCGGATGAAGCAATTGATGAAGAACTGAAACAGTCTTTACAGCAGTTCAATGCGGCTGATGAAAAAACCGTGTTTGATCTGCGGTTCAAAAATTACCTTGGTGATCAGCACCTGAAATACGGGGAGTGGGGCGGTGATCATCATATCCGTATCTATAACCGGAAATGGGTGCAGTGGGATGAAGCACCGGTACATGAGAACCTGCTGCTGCCTGCTGACGCATCGGTCAAACGATTAAAAGGATTTGTATTGCACCAGACCATGAAGGATATGGAAGAATACAGCCGGAAGATGCTGCATTATGCCATGCTGAATGCAGAGAAATACAAACGGCAGGGAAAAAAAGCCAGCTGGTTCAAACTTAGGCTGTCACCGGCCTTTACATTTTTCAATTACTATATCATTAAGCTGGGCTTCCTGGATGGTCATGCCGGGTATATCTGTGCAAAAATGACGGCCTGGTATACTTTTTTAAAATATGCACGGCTCAGGGAGATAACTAAAACAGGACAAGGAGGGTTACAGTAAATTCCTGAAATTCGTAGTTCTAAAAATTTGCTTCTTACTAAACATGACGAATTTTATTCCCATATTCCCGCTGGAGGTTGTTGTGTACCCGGGGGAGAACCTGAACCTCCACATCTTTGAACCCAGGTATAAGCAGCTGATCACAGAATGCCATGAGCAAAAAAAATCATTTGGCATCCCGACGGTGATAGATAACAAATTACAGGAATTCGGTTCGCTAGTACAGATCACTGAAATATCCAAAGTCCATGACAACGGGGAAATGGATATTAAAACAAAGGGCGATAAAGTATTCCGAATCCTGGAACTGATAAAAGATATACCGGAGAAACTGTACAGCGGTGCTATTGTGAATTACCCCGACAATTATGAAATAGGGGTGCCGGAGCTGATGCGCAAAGTGATGAAAAGTATTCATGACCTGCACGAAGTGCTGAAAGTAAGTAAGGATTTTAAAAAGCCAGATGAATTACTCACCAGTTATGAAGTGGCTCATCATATCGGGCTTTCACTGGAAGAAGAATATGAATTATTGATGCTGACCGATGAACGGCAGCGGCAGGAATATTTGAAACGGCACCTGAATAAAGTATTGCCCATGCTCACCGAGATGGAGCATTTAAAAGAAAAGATCAAACTAAACGGGCATTTTAAAAACCTGGGCGGGTTTGATCTGAATGGGTAGATTTATTTTTCTTTCGCAGTTGCATTTCATAGCTGATTGTTCCTCCAAACCATAAAGCTGTAAGATTATTTCTTGTTGAGCCTTCAATTAAATAGGTATCAAGTGAACCCCTCATTTTTTGATATTGATAGCCCAAACTCAACCGGGGTGTAAAGCGTAAAAAAGTTCCCTTATACCTGCGGGGCAGAAATGGCCAGGAATCGGTGTAATCAGTAAGCGTTATATCATACCGGCTATTCATATTTGTAAAGCCTGCGCCAGCCAGTATAAAAAAGGATTGATCAAATTTTCTCAGGCGAATTTTCTTTTCTAAATCTATGAACGCATCATATTTAAAAGTTTTCTTTTTCCTGATATTTCCCGGGTAGGGTTTATCAACATTGATTCCTTCAAGACGATGTAACAGGTTATAACGGGTATAGAAAGACAATGATAAAGACCAGTTCCTTTTCAAATGGATTCCATAGCGGGTATGCACACTGATTGCCTGCCAGAATTTAGAATCATCGTCCGGCAATCCCATATCAGCAGGTAGGGGACCATTGGGTACATCTTCGATATCA
>CALRSN020000440.1:0-3189 GCA_943370865.1 Bordetella parapertussis | reverse complement strand
AATATCGGCGCCGGTAAAACAACCTTGGCTCATTTATTATCCAAACATTATAATGCAAGACTGATCCTGGAAGAATTCGCCGATAATCCCTTCCTGCCAAAGTTTTACGAGAACCCGCAGCAATATGCCTTCCCGCTGGAATTATTTTTCATGGCCGAACGTTTCAAACAGCAAAAAGACCTGCTCCAGCAATCCGATATGTTCCAGAGCCTGACCATCTCTGATTATCTTTTTACCAAATGTCTCTTGTTTGCCAAAGTAACCCTGCCGGAAGATGAGTTCCGGCTTTACCAGCGGCTGTTCGATATCATTCACCAGCAACTGATACAACCCGATATCCTGATCTACCTGCATGCACCCGTTAGTAAACTGCAGCGTAATATCAAAAAACGAAACCGTTCTTACGAACAGAATATCCCGGATGATTATTTGTTCAACATCCAGGAAACCTATACGAATTATATTAAACAGCATAATATCAAAACCCTGTACGTGGATGCCAGCAACGCCGATTTTCTCGGTAATGAAAAACATTTGCAGGTGATCTATGAAGCCCTGGAGAAAGACTATGAGGATGGTCAGCATTTTATTTCACTTCCATGATGAAACGCATTCCCATACCGGTTATCAATAAAGAATTTACCTGGTTCATCATTGCACGGATATTATTTATTGCGGGACTCAGAATGACCCCGGTATTGCTGGGCTGGAGATTATATGAAATAACCGGCAGTAAATTGGCGCTTGGTTTTTTGGGATTGTCTGAAGTGATCCCTGCTATTCTGCTGGCCTTACCTGCCGGGGTAAAAGTGGACAAAAGCAATAAGCACAGGCTCATCAGTATTTGCATTGCGCTGTATTTTTTTATCATGCTGGGCTTACTGATTGTTACCTCCCACTGGATGCAGGAGAATTATTCAAGACCATTAATTGAATGGAGTATTTATGCATTGGTATTCTGTACGGGTGCTGTAAGGGCCTTCACCGGCTCTGCATTCAATGCATTTTTAGCACAACTGATCCCGCAGGAGTCATTGGTAAAAGCGGTTTCGATCAATAGCATGGTATGGCTTATTGCTGCCGTTGCCGGCCCGGCTGTGGCAGGGGTATTAATGGGTTATACCAATATTACTATCGCTTTCACCCCGGTTTGTGTACTCATCGCTATTTCATTCTTTTTGTTTCAAAAAATAAAACCTAAACCTGTCAGCTGGCAGGGCAGCAGTAAAACATGGGACGGCGTGAAAGAAGGATTACGTTTTGTCTTTCACCAGAAAGCACTGTTAGGTGCCATGAGCCTGGATATGTTTGCTGTATTGTTTGGCGGGGCTATTGCCTTGTTGCCCGTATTTGCAAGTGATATCCTGCATGTCGGTCCGCAGGGATTGGGCTGGTTAGTCGCAGCTACTTATTTAGGCAATTTTGTCGCCATTGCCTGGCTCACCACCCACCCGTTGAAAAAGAAACAGGGAAGAACTTTGTTATACGTGGTGGCAGGTTTCGGGCTTTGCATCCTTGTCTTTGCCATATCACAAAATTTCTGGTTAAGTTTTATAGCCTTGTTTGCCGGTGGTTTGTTCGACGGTGTGAGTGTTATCATCCGCGGCACCGTGGTACAGTTATTTGTGCCGGATGAAATGCGGGGCCGTGTTTCTTCCGTGAATTCCATCTTCATCAATTCGTCAAATGAACTGGGACAATTTGAAAGCGGCGTAGCTGCCGCAGCGATGGGTACCGTACCTTCTGTCATCTTTGGCGGTTGTATGACCCTGGTCGTGGTAGCCGTTACCTGGTTCAAAGCACCGGGATTGCGAAAATTTGAGTACTAAACTCTTTTCACCCAGCGAAAAAAAAAACAGGTTGCGCATTCCTTTATTCTCCTTTAGTATTTAAACCACTAAATCGTAACTTCAAATCATCAAACAGCCATAACCCGTTGTTAGTCGATTTAACAGGAAACGAATTCTCCCATTAACTAATTAATTGTTGTTTATGAACCGCCGCTCCTTTATTCAAAACTCCGCCATGGTTGTTGGCGCACTGACATTATCACAACAAAAATTATTAGCCGGCTTCTTTGATGATCCGTGGAAGATCACTATGCTGCGGAATGATGTGGGTATCTTTACGGAAAGGGGCGGTACCATTGCTTTCTTATTATCCAAAAAAGGGATCGTGGTGGTGGATTCACAATTCCCCGACCAGAGTAAGCACCTGATCGATGAACTGAAAAAGAAAAGCGAACAGCCATTCAAATTACTGATCAATACACACCATCACGGCGATCATAGTGGAGGTAATATTGCTTTCAAAGGAATTGCGGAGCATGTGCTGGCACATGAGAATTCCAAAAAGAACCAGGAAGCAGCGGCACAAAAAAATAAAACGGAAGACAAACAATTATATCCTGACCAGACCTTTGGCACTACCTGGTGCGAGAAAGTGGGCAAAGAAAAAATATGCCTGCATTATTTTGGTGCGGGGCATACCAATGGTGATGCATTAGTACATTTTCAGCATGCGAATATTGTTCATATGGGCGACCTCCTGTTCAACCGCCGTCATCCTTTCGTGGATCGCAGTGCGGGTGCTAATATGAACAGCTGGATAAAAGTACTGGACAAAGCGGTAGACACCTTCGATAAGAAAACGATGTATGTTTATGGGCACTCTGGCTCCGGCTATGAAGTAACCGGCACGTCGGATGACTTTAAAAAGTTTGGCGACTACCTGGGCCGGGTATTAAAATTTGCCGATGACGAAATAAAAGCCGGTAAGACCAAGGAAGAAATTTTGAAGAACACGGCTTTACCCGGAGAAACAGAATGGAAGGGTGACGGATTCCAGCGGCCCCTGCAGGCAGCGTACGAAGAGTTGACCGCAAAATAAAGAGCATGAAGATCATTGTTATTATTATTGCGGCATTGATCATCTGGGGGTGGATCAGTACGTCGGGTGGAAAAAAGAATGATTCTTCATTGGATTAAAGCAAGATTTATTTGAATAAGATCATACCTGTTCTTTTTTTTATCAGCACGGCAGCTGTAATAATTTTATACCTGGAGCTTGTTGGATCCATTAGCATCTTGAAAAGCAGAGCTGGCTCATTTGCCCTGGCAACAGGCTTGCTGATTCCCTTTACACTACTCTTCCTGGGGTATACAGAACTGAGAAGGTTTAAGATTTATG
>CALRSN020000439.1:0-3191 GCA_943370865.1 Bordetella parapertussis | reverse complement strand
TAATATAGCTGTTTTTGGATATTATTTTACCAATGTGTCAATACGGTCAGACAGCTCACTTTGGTATTGGGGACAGGATAACTACAATTTATACGCCGGAACGAATCCCATCACAAGACCTATTAAACTTTCCCCTGCGGGAATGAAAGTGAAAAAAGTAGCGATGGGCGGATCTAATTTAGTGGTGCTGTTAACCAATGGCCAGGTTTGGCAATGGACCAGGAACGGTTCGCTTACGCCGGTACAAAAAACACTACCAGTTCCTCGTCCTGCTATTGATATTTTCGCAGGTCAGTATGATGTAAATGGTTGCATCATACCCGATGCAAGCGGTAGCCAGTCGATGGGTTACCCGTATGTGTGGGGAACCCAGTTTAGTTACTGGGGTGGTAATACAGCATATACTCAACCTACTTCCGTACGAAGTTTGTGGAACGTTACAGTTCCTATCAAAGAAATAGCAGCAAATCCAAATACTATTCACTACATAGATAGTTTGGGAAGATTGTTTGGTATTGGTGATAATCCCAATGGAGAGGTTGGAAATGGGTATGAACTGGTTAATAAATACACATACCCTACACCTTACGCCTGGAGCTGGAATCCCAATGAATCACTCACGGGTTCTCCGGCTATCCAGATCGGGAATGGAATCACCTGGAATAAACTTTATAAGAATAATACGATCTCCTATTATGTTTATGCAACGGACGTAAACGATTCTGTTTACTTCTGGGGAAGAGATAAGGCACTTGTGTCAGGAAGGGGATATATTAACTGGGATGAGGCTCCTTATCCCAATGCGATGGACGTATTAACACCATTACAGGTGCATCCTTTACAGTCCAGGTACCAGGCCTACAATTTTACATTGGGCACTATTAATGCAGGCAATGCACAATCAATTACGACTTCAACAACTACCTTAACCGGTTCTGCAACAGCTCCAAGGCTTTTGTACCGTGGGGTGTTGAATAATGGCATACCCGATCTGAGTTATTCCATTGTTTCTTATCAATGGACTAAACTGAGCGGACCAACTTGTACGATCGTTTCTCCTTCATCAGCAACAACAGCAGTAACAGGACTTTCAAATGGCACATATTCGTTCCGGCTTGTTACAACTGATAATAACACAGGTACAATGGCTGATACAGTCGTTGTAACTGTAAATACTACTGGTAATATCAGCCCCACAGCTAATGCCGGGGTTGACCAGACGATTACCTTACCAACCAGTACGGTAACATTGAATGGTAGTGGCACGGACCCTGACGGAACGATATCATCCTACCAATGGACGAAGATTGCAGGTCCGACAAGTTTTACTATAGTTAGCCCTACGCAGGCGCAAACAGTGATCAATAGTTTAGTACAGGGAGTCTACCAGTTTGAATTGCGAATAACCGATAATGGCAGTGCTATTGACAGGGATACAGTGGTAGTCACAGTGAATGCTGCTGTTCCTCCACCCAACCAGTCACCTATCGCTAATGCCGGGGTAGATCAGACAATTACCTTACCAACGAGCAGTGTAACGTTAACAGGTAGTGGTACGGACCCTGACGGAACGATATCATCCTACCAGTGGACGAAGATCGCAGGTCCGACAAGTTTTACTATAGTTAGCCCCACACAGGCACAGACTGTGATCAATAGTTTAGTACAGGGAGTCTACCAGTTTGAATTGCGGGTTACCGATAATGGCGGTGCAATTGACAGGGATACAGTGGTAGTTACAGTGAATGCAGCTGTTCCCCCGGTTAACCAGGTTCCTACTGCTAATGCGGGGGGTAACCAAACCATCACTTTACCTACAAGCAGTGTAACCTTAACGGGTAGTGGGACTGATCCCGACGGAACAATTACAGCGTACCTGTGGACGAAAGTGTCCGGGCCAACTACACTTAATATTGTGTCACCTACACAGTTCCAAACCGTCGTTAATAACCTTGTGCAGGGGGTGTATCAATTTGAACTGAGAATTACAGATAATGCAGGAGCCTTTGGACGTGATACCGTGATGATAACTGTGAATGCGGCTGTGCCGCCACCCAACCAGGCACCTACAGCCAATGCGGGTGCGAATCAAACCATTACTTTACCGACGAATAGTATTACTGCAACAGGTAGTGGTACTGATCCTGATGGAACAATCACAGTTTATCAATGGACCAAAATAGCTGGCCCAGTAACTTTCAATATCGTATCACCGACGCAGGCGCAGACTGTGATCAATAATTTAGTACAGGGAGTGTACCAGTTTGAACTGAGGGTAACGGATAATAGCGGAGCGTCAGGCCGTGATACAATAACAGTAACGGTCAATGGGGCTGCGCCACCACCGCCTAACCAGGCTCCAACTGCCAATGCGGGACCTGACCAGGCCATCACATTGCCACTCAATTATCTTACATTAACTGGAAGTGGCACTGATCCTGACGGAACAATTACTGCTTATCAATGGACCAAGATTGCCGGCCCGGCATCGTTTAATATCGTTAATGCCAGCCAGGCACTAACATTGATTGATAACCTGGAAGAAGGCATATACCAATTTGAGTTAAGAGTTACGGATAACCAGGGAGCAACTGGTCGTGATACGGTGACTGTAACGGTAAACCCGGACCCAAGAACACAGTCTGATGCTTCGGTTTTCCCGAACCCGGCGACATCTGTTATTAATATCAGGATCGATGCCATAACAAACCAGGCAAAGACAACGATCAGGATCTATGATGCAAGGGGCATGATTTTGTATCATGAGCAGTTTACCAGGACTCAACAGGTGATGATCCGCCAGGTGGATGTAAGTAAATTCCCGAATGGTGCTTATTTTGTCAAGATTGATGTTGATATCAATAATTCCAAAACAATCGAGTTTATAAAAATGTAGAAGATAATCGATATTGAAAAGGGCTGTAATTATTACAGCCCTTTTCAATTTGCCAATAAGATGATTTAAAAACCGTGACCCGTTATTTTTTCTCAATAATAAACATAGGGTATTCTCCTTTCAAGCCGCATTTTTCCGGTTCCTTTTCTTCTTTGTTATAAAGCCAGTTCAGTATTTTTTTACCCATCAGGTTTTTATGAATATATATTTTCATGAAAGGAACACTGACAGAACGCCAAACACCGAGTTTAAATTCAAAGGGGAGATTATTCTTAAAATAGCTGTAAGGATGGGC
>CALRSN020000438.1:0-3211 GCA_943370865.1 Bordetella parapertussis | reverse complement strand
ATTTACACAACAGTATTAAAAAAACGACTCAACTGAATTTTGGCCCAGGGGTTTCTAGAGAAAGATTGGAGTACGATAGTATACAGGCCTTTGAGAGGGTATTGGGTACAGATTATGATGTAAAAGTAAATTGACGATCGCGGTTTCGCAAGTTTTTTCGAGTATTTTTTTTATTGATTACCGTAATTCTACGATTTGTCTTTCCAGCTTTTATAACCGCTGTTAGTAGCCTGATCACCAGTGACAGGAACTCTTAAGGGTTCACATTCACTCCATTTTGTGTGCATCAGTGCAGGCAATTGCTGGTATAAATTTGTTCCCTGTGTTTTCCAGGCGATCATTTCATCGCTGACTTCTTTAATGATCTTGGCCGGATTTCCGACCAATAAACTCCGGGGAGGAATTTTTTCTCCTTCTTTCACGAGGGATAAAGCACCTATAATACTTTCATCACCAAGTTCAACATGGTCCATGATGACTGCATTCATTCCCACCAGGCAGTTTCTCCCGATTACCGCCCCATGAATTACTGCTCCATGGCCAATATGCGCTGCCTGTTTTAATAGCACTGTCAAACCCGGGAACATATGAATGGTACAATTCTCCTGTACGTTACAACCATCTTCAATAATGATCTGTCCCCAGTCGCCTCTTAATGCTGCCCCGGGTCCTATATAACAATCTTTGCCAATTATAACATTACCTGTTACCACTGCAAGGGGATGAATAAAAGAAGATTCATGAATCACCGGAATATGTCCGTTAAAAGAACAGATCATAGCAGCGATTTATGGGTTCTGAAACAAGTGCCTTTGAATAAGGCTACCACATGATCTTTCTGGTTAGTGATCGTGATGTGATAAAGGCCAGTACTCTTTCCGTTGTGCAATTCTTTTGCTTCAGCAGTTAATATATCCCCGACATGGACGGGTTTGGTAAAATTGATGGAGGTGTCTAATGCTACCGAAAGATTATTCCGGTTGTTACAGGCAAATGCAAAAGCACTATCCGCTAACGAAAAAGCAATACCGCCATGAACAATACCAAAACCATTGATCATTTCTTCTCTTATTGTCATCCTGATCTTACTATACCCTTCTGTGATATTCAGTACTTCAATACCCAACCACTGGCTGAAGAGATCATGTTTCATCATGTGGTCAACCACGGCTGCGGCCAGCTTATCTTTTTCTGTATTCATAACACTTTTCTATTTTCCTTTAAATACCGGTTGTCTTTTTTCTAAGAAAGCTGCCACTCCTTCTTTGTAATCTTCTGTTTGAGCCGCTTTCTGCTGAAACACATCTTCATCATTCAACTGTTCTTCAAAGGTGGTGGTAAATGACATGCTTAATACCTGTTTGGTATAGGCTAATCCTTTGGTGGGCATTTGCGACAGGGTAGTTGCAATTTTTACCGCTTCTTCACTAAAAGAATCAGTAGCGAAAATTTTATAGATCATACCCAGTCTTTCTGCTTCTGCGGCTGTTACTTTATCCCCCAGCATCATTAAGGCGCTTGCTTTTTGCCAGCCAATTAATCTTGGCAATGTATGGGTACCGCCACTATCAGGTATCAAACCAATTTTGGAGAAAGCCTGGATAAAAGAGGCTGATTCAGCAGCCACCACCACATCACAGCACAAAGCAATATTGGCACCGGCACCTGCCGCCACGCCATTCACCGCAGCTACAACAGGCTTTTCAAGATCTCTTATTCTTGCTACGATCGGGTTATAATGTTCGCTCAGTATCCGCTGCATACCCGGCCCGTTGGGATCAACGACTTCAGCCAGGTCTTGCCCGGCACAAAAGGCCTTACCGGCACCGGTGATATAAACACATCTTACCGAATCACTTTTACTTTCATCCAGTTTTTCCTGCATCAGTAATGCCATTTCCCGGTTAAAGGCATTAAACTTTTCCGGGCGGTTAAGGGTAATAAAAGCAATTCCATTTTTTATCTCGAATAAAACAGGGGTCATAGTGTTAATTATAGAACAAACATACAAAAGTTCAGTAACCTGCATGTGGCAACCGGGGTTTGTATGGAAGCGATATAAATATGATTTAACTTTAAAGACGAACGGGTAACCAACAAGGCTCTTAATGAACCACAATTTTTTTACTAAATGGTTTCAAGTACTGGCGACAGCAGTAATCATACATTTGTTTGTCTCGGGTACCGGTTGCAGCAAAGAGTATAGCTGTGAGAGCTGTAATATGAATAGCCCGGCCGATAGTTTGCCAATACCTGCCACACCACCTGTTACCAGTGAATTACCGGTTTGCCCATCCTGTAATACTTATCCTGATCCGGTGGAGCTCAATCAGTGGAGCCTGAAAGCACAACAATCACAGGCATGCGGACTTATTGATACAGCTATTATAAATCCCGAAAGAACTGCTTTTACTTTTTATGGTCCTTCAGCTTGTTCTGCCGACACCGGTATGGTACTGACTGTTTACATGGAAAACAGGGTACTCAACCAGGATATCTCCAATCTCACCATTAACAGAAGTTCTTTTTATTTCTACGACCGGGTTACTCCTTCTGATATTTATATGAGCAGGCAAACTGTTGCTTTCCCAATACATATTGACCGGTATGATCATCAAACCAAAATAATGTCCGGTAGTTTTTCCGGCACCGTGTTCAGGGGGAACGGGTCGCCGGCTTCTATCAGCAATGGGAAATTCAAAGTGAAACTGATCTGAATTTAATGGCACTTGAAGTAATCGAAAGGTTCTTTACAATCATCACACTGATAAAGTGCTTTGCAGGCGGTGGAGCCAAACTCGCTGATACGATGGGTGTGGTGAGAGCTGCAATGAGGGCATTGCACCGCTTCATCGGCGGTAAACAATTTATCATTACAGACTTGTTGCTTCGGATTGGGCGGAGCGATCCCATATTCCTTCAATTTTCTTTTTCCTTCTTCTGTCATCCAGTCGGTGGTCCAGGCTGGTGATAGAACAGAAGTGATACGAATATTTTGATAATTATTTTCTACCAGGACCAGCCTGATATTCATGCTGATCATATCCATGGCCGGGCAACCGGTATAAGTTGGCGTGATGATGATCTCCACAGCATCACCATCTATTTTCACATCCCTTACAATACCCAAATCGATTATAGTAAGCACTGGAACTTCGGGGTCGCATACTGTTTCAAGTATCGACCAGATTTTCTTTTGTGTCAATGATGA
>CALRSN020000437.1:0-3217 GCA_943370865.1 Bordetella parapertussis | reverse complement strand
CAGCATATTCATAATATTGCGGTATACTGGTGTTACCTGCAGCATTAATAACGGCAATCCCGGTGAACTGTATCCCATTTTCACTTCGTTGTAATTCAAAATGGCTACTGTTCATTTCTGCACTGGTCACCCATTTCAACTGGTTTATTTCTTTTATTGCCCGGCCAGCGAAAGATTGTAAAGTGATGGGCAGGGTAATATTTTGTTCAAAAGCTCCCAATTGCGGCGAAGCACTTCTGAAAACGCCTGCATAATCGGTATTGATACCCGTTCCGGTTATACCATCAAGCGGAATGCCGACAGCATAAGAAGTGGCAATATTGTCACCGGGTTCTGCAAAAACCGGGTTTACAGACTGGCTCGCATTATCCATCCCCGGTATGATCGGCAATACATTAACGTTGGTATTATTATAATTCCCCAGCATCGCTCCCTGGCCTGCCGCAAAATAATCATTATAACCCAGCGTAAGCTTAGTAGAACTGCCATAGTTAAAGTAAGCAGCGTAGTGTTGGTTGGTACCGCCTGTTGTTGATCTTTCATTCGTGAAAATATTATTCCGGATATCCCTTGTGTTATTGTTGGTCGCACTGAAAAATGCATATGACTTGTTAGTACCGGATTCAAAAGACCCGCCAATATAGACCGTATTGAAATATAGATTTGATGTATCAGCAGTGGAACCAGTTTCGTAAATACCGTAAATAGTTGTATTAGCCGTATTGGCCAGACTGATCACATTATTGAAGAAGACAGAACTTCTTCCAAGTTTGACACCATACAGGTTTGCTGCCATACTCCCCTGGTGAACTGATAAGCCTTGTATAAAATTTTTGGAAACCGAATTACCCTTGCCCGGGCCGGCTTCATAATATAACCCGATAACATTGCCTTCAAAGGACGGATAAGTATTAGCCAGGTTATAAATGTTATTACCGGTGACTGATTGCCCCTGGATAGCACTGACCTGCCTGATACCCGTGACAGAAGCATTAGTCGTGTTATTGGTATTTGCATTGCCAATGGTCATATCCCGGATAGTGTTATCTGATATGCTATTAACACCGCTCAGTGTGGCGATACCTGTGACTGACCCTTCTGCATTATTATTATTGTTCGTGGTACCGTTTTTCAGGTTCGCCACCACATTGCTACTGATTGTTACCGACGCTGCATTGGATACGCTGAAAATACCAGTCACTTTTTGCGCAGCAGCCGGTGCAGACCAGGCTGCCTCGATACTATTGGGAATACTGCTGCTTCCGATGAGGTTATTACTGATCACAGTGGCGCCACTGTCGGAAAATACAAAATTGTAAATACCGTGAATGTTCACATCCCCATCAGTACTGATAGCACCAATTTGATTGTTCCTGATTTCTGCATTCGCCGAGGCCCCGCCCATATTGAATATGCCTGCAAAAAGTGCCTCCGTTGTGTTATTGATCACGGTAATGGATCCCGTTCCATCTGCTGCACCAATTGTATTATTGCTGACTGTGCCAACTGTAACTTCCCCGGTAATAATCACCATACCATAGAATCCGAAATTCCCGGTGCCTGTGTAATTAATATTACGGATCGTGTTATTCTGAACAGTACTTTCAGTGATCCCGCTGACATATATTCCGGTGAAAGCAAAAACAGGAGGGAAAAACTCATACCCACCCGTGGAAGTATTGACAGTGTTTGCCGAATTAATGCTTAAAATTCCACTATGATCAGCACTCATGCCGCCAATAAAATTGCCGGAGATCATAAAATTGGCACCAGTTTCCACATCTATGGCAATACCGGAATACCTTACCATTTCAACTGGAATAAAGTCAGTGGTCTCATAAAAATTATTACCCGTAATCGTCCAGCCGGTAGAAAAATCCCGTATACACACCCCATTCGACGTGAGGCTCCGGTTGAAATAATTGAACACATTATTATTAGAAATGACATTACTACTGTTTGCTTTACCCCAGAAGCCAAATGAATAAACAGCGTTCAGCGGTCGGTTTGAATCAGCAGCATTTGTGATATCATTATTATCAATAAGGTTATTATCGTTGCCGGTGGTTCCGTTGGTAGTACTAAAGAAGATAATTCCTCCCTCATCATCAGTTGTTGATCCTTTGATGCTGCAATATTTAATTGTATTACCAACTGCATCATTGATGAACCGGACTGTACAGTTACCTGCGGAATCTGATTTTGCTGCATTACTGATTGAAAGACTTTTTATTGCCCCTGTACCATTCACTCTCCCATCGATAGTAACATTATCAGCGCCGTTCAGATCAATAAGTGGTGCTTCAAAATTTCCGCTGATACTTAAGTTGTTTGCTGTTGGTTGTAACCTCACCGAAGCAAAGCTGGATATATTATTATACCCGCTTTGATACAAAACAGCCGAAGATGTTTCCGTGGTGTTCGCTGTGAGGTTGATTATAATATTGCCGCGGTGAGTGCCGGCATTAATCGCATCAAACGTTGTTTTGAGGGTTGAATAATTTCCTGTAGGGTACCCGGCAGTAGCCGTGAGTGAGATTTGTGCATCCAGGGTGCAGCCCAGGCAAATAAATGCCAGGAGTGTCAATTGGTTTTTCATAAGGGGATTTTAAAAACTGTTCACTACTTGATCAACTTTCGTTAACCTCTTTGTAAAATTATTATACCCAAAATCTATTCCAAAGTGGCCTGCTACTGGGATATACTTAATTTGAAAAAATACTGCGGAAGATGTTGCTTGAAATTAATTATCACCAGTAGTTTCCTGTAAACTAAATGTCATTACACGTAAGCAATATCTTTAGCAGCAATAGTAAGGGATACAGTATCACCCACGGAAAATCCCTGTTGATATGTTTTTACCAACAGCTGCTGATGGCTTACACTTACTAATAGCATGTAATAACCACCGAAGAAATTTATTTGCTGTATCGTTCCCGAAAAAGAAGATGGGCCACTGGATAAGAGAAGAATTTGTTCCGGACGTACCAGTGCCTTTTTGGTGTGTGTAGTTTGTCCAGGTAATGTGAATAAACTTGCGGCCAGTGTGCTGTCAATAACCGTAAAATTACCAAAGAGCCCGGCGCAATATTCATTCACTGGTTGTTTATAAATAGACTCCGGGGTTCCCTCCTGGATAATTGTCCCATCCTTCATCACAATAATATGATCGGCCCAGGAAAGAATATCAGCCGGGTCATGCGAGACCATGATACAG
>CALRSN020000436.1:0-3226 GCA_943370865.1 Bordetella parapertussis | reverse complement strand
TTTTCCAGGTCACGGATATGGCCAAAACAACTCTTCACCTGGAAATCTTTTCCCAGGATCTTTTCGATCGTTTTCGCTTTCGCAGGGCTCTCAACTATCAACAGATTTTTCGCCATAAGGACTCCATATTATAATACAAAACCGCTTTTCAGCGGCTGCAAATTAGAGCAAGAATAATTAATTTTCCCGGAAACTTGCCAAATAGTAAAACTATCCGTTAGTTTGATGACCGTATATAAACATGAAAATCACCCGGCAAACGGACCTGCTGCTGAATGTAATTTCCCCTTTATTACTGGGGTATTTTATCTATTTACTGGGCAGTTATGAACTGCTACCGCAACTCCTGAAAAATTATTTGCCCGATGGCCTCTGGGCCTATGCTTTCATATCAATGATCCTGATCATCTGGGACCGGCAGCTGAATTATGGGTGGCTTTTCATTTCCTTTTTGTTGGCGGCCTGCTTTGAACTTTTGCAGCAATACCGGTTACTAACTGGTACGGCCGATGCAGCCGATGTGATGATCTATTTTCTTTTTATGGGAGCAGGTTTGTTAAGCAATCGATTCTTCAAACAAAAAATTCATACCCAAACAGTTTAATTGATAACTATGAATAGCAGCAAAAGAAAAACAGTATACAGCCTTGCAGCCGCAGTTGGGTTCTTGGTGATTGCAGCTGGCAGTTCCAGTGTCAACAAGATTCATTGTGGTGCGTTCAGCAGGGCACAAACCGGGGAGGAAACAAGTGCCGATAACTACGTAGTATTAAACGATGGCTCCAAAGTTTTTGGCGATAAGATATCCTGGAAATCCGGTTTACTGGTGAAGGACCAAATCAAAGTGGGCGATGAAAAATTCGCTATCAGGGAGACGAAAGGATATTTTGCCAATGGTAATTACTACGGCCGTATAAATAGCAGTAACTACGCCAAGCGTATCATACACGGTAAACTGAATGTGTACTATACGGAGGATTGGGCAACTTATACAACTACCAACAGCCGGACCGGTGCTATGCGGACTTCGCAGCGGCTGGTTTGTATTCACTATGTGCAGCGGGGTGATAACGGACCTATTGAAGCTATCGCCAACCAGAAAGATATCAGGGAGTATGTGAAAGATTGCCCTGCTTCCCTGGAAATGGTAGATAAAAGAGATAAAGAGATAAGAAGGGCCATCCGCAGGAACGGGTTTTACCTGAATAAGGTGTTTGTGATCTATAACAACGGATGTAAAGACGAATAGACCTCGTTAGTGTAATGCGCTGATCCAAGCTGCTATTTTCACCGCCCATCTCTTATATTCCTTGCCGGAAGGATGTAATCCATCAGAAGCTAATAAAGTATGATCAGTTGCCGCTTCTCTTGTCCAGGGAGTTATATTAATGTAATGAACCTTATGTTGTAAGGCAATTTCTTTATTGGCTTTATTATAGGCATCAATTTCAGCAGCGATCTGTGAACGGTCCCTTCCTCCGGCAAAAGGAGTAACACCCCAATCGGGGATGGAAAGCACTACCACATTACTGGCTTTGTTCCCGGCAAACCGGATCGCTTTTTTCAACAAGGCTTCAAATTCTGGTTTGTATTCTTCCACTGAGCGGCCCCGGTATTGATTATTGACTCCAATTAATAAGGATACGAAATCATATGCAGGTAATAATGGTTCTTCTTTATCAGCAGCAATAATGCCTGCTTCCAGTTCATCAGTGGTCCAGCCGGTTTTAGCAATGATCCTTGCTTCTGCTGTTATTCTATTTTCTTTTTGTAGCAACTGAACGGCCTGGTTGGGGAAATTTTCTGCCGGGGCAACACTTTCGCCAATAGTATAGGAATCACCGATAGCGAGATATGTATATTTTTTAACAGCCATTTCGGGAGTGTTTGGTTGATAACTGAAACTGACGGCAATAGTAAAGAAATTAAACAGAATGAATACAGGGTTCATAAAAAATCAACAATGGCTTTGGATACCTTGTTATCCCGGTAGATCCGGCGGTGCCCCAATCCTTTTGTAATTACGAATTGTATATTCGGATAGTTTTCCTCTTTTACTTTATATGCATCAGCCAGCGGGGTTATCTCATCATCTTCATCATGCAACCACAGCACTTTGGCCCGGATATGTTTCATGGCCCGGCGGATAGAATACCAGGAAGAAGGGTGCCCGCCTGCCTTTATAATGATCTTTTCAAATTCGGGTCGTAATGAGTCATCCAGTTTCAGGAAATGAAAAAAAGTATTGATAGCAGTGGTTGTTTCAGTAGCTGGTGCGATCAATACCAAACGGCTGTCGCTGGTATGATGGGTTTCTTCCAATGCAAGGCTTACAGCAAGTCCACCGAATGAATGTGCCATAAATGATCGAATGGGCCCATAGCGTTGATTGATCTCCGTAATTGTTCTGGCGTATAAAGGAGCCGTTATTTGTTTGTTGCCGCTTTTGCCGTGTGCCGGTGCATCAAATGCCAGCACTTCATATCCTTTTTTAACGAGTGGCTTCACATAACGGTCAAAACTGGTGGCAGAAGATTCAAAACCGTGTATGATGAGCACTTTTCGGTCAGCAGGGTGGTTCCAGCGCCAGCCATGGATAGCGATACCATCCAGTTTGAAAGATAATTTTTCAGCCTGTTCAAAGATCTTTGGGGCAGGTTTCTTATTGCGTCGTTGCGGTGTGCGGAACAAATCGAATGCTTTTTCAGCCGCTTTCGTACTGGAAACAACTGTTAACAGTTTGAATTTGGTTCTAAAATAGCTGACAGCGATTTTTTGTGCTAATTTCATGCAAGGCAAAAGTAAGACAAGGCAACGCAGGATACTTTAATGATTGTAAAAAGCCCCAACCCCCAGGGAAAGATTTGGAGGAGCATTATGGATATTGTAATCATCGGGTCAGGTAATGTAGCAGCTGTGTTAGGAAGAAAATTCAAAGCAGCTGGTCATGCTATTGTACAGATTTACAGCCGCAATGCTTCTGAAGCCAGCCAACTTGCCTATGAGTGGGATACCGAGTCCACTAATTATAAAAGTATGATCAGTAAGAAAGCAGATGTGTATCTTATCGCCGTTGCTGATCATGCTATTGATGATGTGGCACAGGATCTGAAATTACCAGGTAAAGTAGTGGTGCACACAGCTGCCGCCGTGCCCAAAGAAATCCTGAAAAGCGTTACTGAACATTATGGTGTTTTTTACCCCTTACAAAGTCTCCGGAAAGAAA
>CALRSN020000435.1:0-3230 GCA_943370865.1 Bordetella parapertussis | reverse complement strand
GAAAAATTTCCACTACTTCCACCGGAACGATCCTGCGTAAAGTGATCGAATTACAACAGCAGGGTGCCGATGTTTTCTTTGGTGAAAAAAGCTTTGAAGTGGATGACCTGATGCGTATCAGCGATGATGGCAGGGGTATGATCTCTATTGTAAGAGTAACGGATCTGCAGGACAGGCCCAAACTGTTCTCCACTTTTATGCTGCAATTACTGGCCGAGTTATATGCTTCCTGCCCGGAAGAAGGCGATATGGACAAACCTAAACTGGTGATGTTCATTGATGAGGCACACCTGATTTTCCAGGAAGCGAATGATGCCCTGCTGCAGCAAATTGAAACCATCATTAAACTGATCCGCTCAAAAGGTATCGGGATCTATTTCTGCACACAAAACCCGATGGATGTACCAGCTTCGGTGCTGGCCCAATTGGGATTGAAAGTACAGCATGCTTTAAGGGCATTTACGGCAGCCGACAGGAAAGTGATCAAACAAACAGCAGAGAACTATCCTGAAACGGAATTTTATAAAACAGAAGACCTGATCACTCAACTCGGTACAGGGGAGGCATTAGTGACAATACTTAACGAAAAAGGGATACCGACACCATTAGTGCATTGCATGATTCGTCCACCGCAGAGCCGGATGGATATCCTGTCTGATATGGAAATTGATTCCATTGTTGATCATTCAAAGATCGCTGCAAAATATAACCAGGTCATTGATAGCGAAAGTGCTTACGAGATACTGACAGAAAAACTGGAAGAAGCATCTAAAAAAGAAGCCGAAGAAAAGCAGGAAGAAACCGCAGCAAAGAAAGAAAAGAAATCAACAGCCAAAGAAAAAGGGATACTGGATAACCCGGTCGTGAAAAGTATGACCCGAACAGCCGGTAATACGATCGTAAGAACATTATTGGGTGTATTGGGATTGGGTGGCAGGAGCCGCAGCCGGAAGAGCTTATTTTAAATGGATAGAGCCATTTGCATCCATCTCAATTTTATTTTCAGCCTGGAGGAATTCGATCACTTTCCAGGCTTTCTCTTTTTTAACCCCGTTTAGTTTTAGCAGTAATTCTTTTACCGGGAGTGATTCATATTTTACCAGGTTAATGACCAGGTGATGCAGCTGGTCAAATTCTTCTTTGGTAAGGCTGACAGCTTTTTGCCGAAGGCAATTATCACAAATGCCGCAAGTTTTTATATGGTCATCCCCAAAGTAGACACCGATGATGCGGCTACGGCATTCCGTTGTTTCTTTTACATACCTGACAATCTCCTTTACACGTTGCAGGTAACGTTCTTTTCGCTGGTTAAAAGCCTGCATATTGATAGCGATATCTTCCGCCTTTATCCTGCCTCTCAATAAAAGGAGCTGAGGAGTGTCTTTCTGTGGCTGGTAATCGATCACACCCGACTGATGCAACTCCAGCAATTGTTTTTTGACAGTATCTGCATCTGTTTTTAAAAGACCTGCTATGAATTTTTCTGAAACAGGGACTGGCTGGTCATAAATCCCTTCATAAGCCCGCAGCAGCGTTTTTACCAACGGCTCAAGAACCGGGTGTGATTTTTCAAACTGGTGCAAATAATTCTTATCCGTAGTAAACCGAACCGAAGAAGACAAGAATACCTGTTCATTAAAAGCCATCCAGCCATCCTGTTCCAGTGCCTTTAAAGAATATAGAGTTGTATGGCTTTGTAATTTGAACTTCCGCAGGAAATCAGCAATATCAAAGTCGTAGTATTGCCCGTCGCCACCACCGGTGGGTAATTGCAGGTAATTAGCTACTGATTGATAGACTGCCCGGATATCTTCTATAGATGGGAAACGCTGTGTGGCAGATAACTGCAGTTCTGCCAAATCATTTTCATCAAATAGTAAGACAGCATAGGATGTTTTGCCATCTCTTCCGGCACGACCGGCTTCCTGGTAATAATTCTCTAAGCAATCCGGCACATCAGCATGAATAACGGAACGTACATTGGGTTTGTCAATACCCATTCCAAAAGCATTGGTACAAACAATCACCCTTATTTTATTATTGATCCATTGCTCCTGCTTGCGGCTCCGCTCTTCCTGTGGTAAACCGGCATGGTAATAATCAGCTGACATATGCTGAAGCTGCAGCAGCTCACTTATCTCTTTGGTGCGTTTGCGGCTCCGGCAATAAATAATACCAGTTCCGGGAACTTTTTGCAGAATTTCAATGATCTTATTGATCTTGGAATCAACTTTGAAAACACTGTAAGAAAGATTGGGTCGTTCAAAGGATTGCCGGAATATTTGTTCATTGTGAAAGGCCAGTTTTTCACATATATCTTTTTGTACATCAGGAGTGGCAGAAGCGGTGAGTGCTAAAACGGGTACATGCGGCAACTCATCCCGTAAAGCGGCGATGCGTAAATAGGGTGGCCGGAAATCATAACCCCATTGTGAAATACAATGCGCCTCATCCACTGCAATGAGACTGATACCCATGCCGGGTAAATATTCCTTGAAAAGATTTGTTTCCAACCGCTCGGGAGAGACATATAAAAACTTACAATTACTTTCCGTTACAACTTTCAATACATTGATCACTTCTTTCCTGGTCATACCAGAGAAGATCGAATAAGCGGTGATACCTTTCTTGCGCAAGTTCTCTACCTGGTCTTTCATTAAGGCGATCAGTGGGGAAATGACCAAACAGGTTCCTTCTGTTACCATCGCCGGCACCTGGTAACAAACTGATTTGCCACCGCCGGTTGGCAGTAAGGCCAGTGTATCTTTCCCGGCTAATACAGATTGGATAATATCTTCCTGCAGGGGTCGAAAAGAATCAAAGCCCCAGTATTGTTTTAATATGGAATGAATTTCGGGCATCGTGAAGGGTGAATTTACAGCACTTTCTTCACGAATAAGCGTACAGAATTAATGGCGAGTACCACATCACTAAGGCCCATGACCAATGCTCCGAATGTGGGGGTAAGGAACCCGAATGCGGCAACCGGGATAGCAACAACATTATAGGCAAAGGCCCAGAACAGGTTTTGCTTGATGGTGAGATAAGTATGTTTACCCAAACCCAGTGCCGTCGGCAAATTCTTTAATCCATGATTCATCAATACCACCTGTGCACTTTGCATAGCGATCTGTGATGCATCATTCATGGAAATACCAATAGTAGCTTTGGCCAGGGCGGGTGCATCATTGATACCATCACCCACCATGGCAGTTGGGGTTTGTTTATTC
>CALRSN020000434.1:0-3248 GCA_943370865.1 Bordetella parapertussis | reverse complement strand
CCAGTTGCACCAGTTGCGGGGAAGGGTGGGCCGGGGAGCTGAAAAAAGCTATTGCGTATTAATGACCGGGGCCAAATTAGGTAATGATGCCCGGGAACGCATCCGGATAATGACAGCCACCAATAATGGGTTCGAAATAGCAGAAAAAGACTTGGAATTGAGAGGGCCGGGAGAAATAGCAGGAACAAGACAAAGCGGGGCTTTAAACTTTAAGCTGGCCAGTATTGTCCAAGACCGGCAATTATTAGAAACGACCCGGTCTTTAGCGGCAGAGCTATTAGAAAGCGATCCGGACCTTGTTTCGGCCGAAAATTTGCGGTTAAAGAATTTCCTGTTGTCACAAAAGAGTAAAACAGTTTGGAGTCGCATTTCTTAACAGAAGATTGTCACAACAGTTCTCATGATTTTTAGTTATTTTAAAGAAAATAAATTGAACCTGAAACGCCCCGTAATCCTTGCCATTTCCCTGCTTTCTGTCCTGTCTCTGTGGTCACAGGATTATAATAATATTGAGTTTATCGAAAACAAGGGGCAGTGGGACAGCAGGGTGAAATTTAAGGGTGACGTTAATGCAGGAGCATTCTTCCTGCGTTCAGGTGGCTTTACAGTACTCCAGCATAATCCACAGGATCTTGCAGCATTAGAACAAGCATGGCATGGTCACCAGCATGGTGCCAGTGCAAAGACGGGCACTATGGTGCTTCGTTCACATGCATGGAATGTAGATTTTCTCGGTGCTGATCCTGCCATGGAGATTGCCCCGGATAAAGGCATTTCTACTTATAATAATTACTTTCTTGGCAATGACCCGTCCAAATGGGCTTCCGGTTGCCGCATCTTCCAGGCAGTTACTTTGAGGAATGTTTATCCCAATATTGATGTTCGTTATTACACAAATAACGGGGCCTTGAAATATGATATCATTGTAAGACCGGGTGGTAATGTCAGTAAGATTGCCTTACAGTACGAAGGTGTTGACAAATTGCAGGTAAAAAATAAAGAACTGGTTGTAGCTACATCAATCGGCGAAAGAAAAGAATCTGCGCCCTATACGTATCAATCAACCGCTAAAGGAAGAACAGAAGTTGATTGCCGGTATAAAGTAACTGGCAATATTGTGAGGTTTGAAGTAAAGGATTATGATCCTTCTTCAACACTTATTATAGACCCTACCATGGTTTTTTGTTCTTTTACGGGAAGTACGGCGGATAACTGGGGGTATACAGCAACCTATGGCCCTGATGGCAGTATGTTCGGCGGCGGTATTGTAAGAAATGGAAATGGGTTTCCTGCTTCCCCGGGTGCTTTTCAAACAACCTATCAGGGTGGTAACACCGGAACCCAGGAAGGACCTTGTGATATTGGTATCATCAAACTTTCACCCACCGGCAATGCAAGGGTATATGCAACTTATATTGGAGGTACGGGAAATGAACAACCCCATAGTCTTATTGTAGATAACCAGGGCAACCTGGTCATGGCCGGAAGATCTAATTCAGGAAATTACCCCACTACTGGTACGGGACAGATAGGTGCTGGTGGGTCTTTTGATATAGTGGTCACAAAATTCAATCCCACAGGCACTGCTTTACTGGGATCAAAGAAAATCGGGGGAGCTTCCAATGACGGGGTAAATATTACACCCGGAAGAGGTGGTGTTAATTCCTTGCAACAAAACTATGGCGATGATGGCCGGAGTGAAGTTATCATTGATGGAGGCGGCAATATCTATGTGGCATCCTGTACACAATCAACTACTGATTTCCCGGTTACTGCCGGGGCATTCCAGGGAACTTATGGTGGTGGAACTCAGGATGGAGCTTTAATGAAATTTACTTCAGCCCTAAACCCTTTATTTATCAGTTACCTTGGCGGTAGTAGTAATGATGCGGCCTATGTACTTTCGCTGGGGGCAAATGGAAATATTTTTGTTGGTGGTGGAACGGAAAGTGCCAATTTCCCCGGTAATCATACGGGAACTATCGGGCCCTCTATCAATGGTAATATTGATGGTTTTGTAGCAGAGATCAGCAATAACGGATCAAATATTATCAGGTCTACTTTTATTGGAACCGGGGGTATCGACCAGGTATTCGGTATCCAGTTTGACCGTAACGGATTTCCCTACATCATGGGACAAACCACCGGCACCTGGGTGGCACAGAATGCGACTTTCAGCAGCCCGGGTGGTAAGCAGTTTATTGGAAAACTGAGACCCGACCTGTCGGGCTACGTATATACAACCATGTTTGGTACGAATTCTTCAGTACCGAATATTTCACCTGTTGCTTTCCTGGTTGATCGTTGTGAAAATGTATATGTATCGGGCTGGGGCGGATTGATTAACCCGGGACTGCCTGGCCTATATCCAAACGCAGGTACAACAGGGATGCCTGTTACTTCGGATGCTCTTGATCCTTCAACTGACGGTGCAGATATGTACTTTTTTGTTTTGGCCAGGGATGCTACCAGCCAATTATATGGAAGCTTTTTTGGTCAGACTGGTGGGTTGGTGGATCATGTGGATGGTGGTACCAGCCGCTTTGATCAGAACGGGGTTATCTATCAGGGAATTTGTGCCAATTGTAACAGGGGGGCTACTTTCCCAACCACGGCAGGAGTATGGGGTCCAACGAATGGCTCTCAGCAATGCAATATGGCCATGGTAAAAATTGCTTTCAACCTGTCGGGTGTTGGTTCAGATGTGGAGTCAGCCATCGGAGGTGTTCCCAGGGATACTGCGGGTTGTGTGCCATTGACGGTTGATTTTACTGACCAGATAAGAAATGCACAAAGCTATATCTGGGATTTTGGTGATGGATCTCCACAAGTAGGCCCTTTACCTGCAGCTACCGGGTTTACTCAAACGCATACGTATAATGCTGTTGGCACTTACCAGGTCATGCTGATTGCTATTGACCCGGCCACCTGCAATATCCGTGATACTTCTTATATCCATATCCGTGTGGGAGATCTTCGTGCAAATGTTGATTTTAATGCTGTGAAGATCGGGCCCTGTACTTCTTTCCAATACCAGTTCAATAACCTATCTGTTGCACCACCTTCCACACCATTTCAGCCCACTTCTTTTACCTGGGATTTTGGTGATGGCAGTCCAACAGTAGTAGCCGGCTTAAATTCTGTTACTCACACCTATGCAGCACCGGGTACTTACAATGTGATATTGCGATTAACGGATACTTCTTATTGTAATTCGCCGGATGCGGATACCCTGCAATTAAGTGTGG
>CALRSN020000433.1:0-3258 GCA_943370865.1 Bordetella parapertussis | reverse complement strand
CAATATTGGTGATCATATCTCCATCTTTGAAGCTGTACATGGTACCGCACCTGATATTGCCGGTAAGAATATTGCCAACCCTACTGCTTTGTTATTAAGTGGTCTTGCAATGCTCCGCCACGTTGGATTGACAGAGAATGCAGCAATCATTGAAAATGCATTGCTCTACACACTGGAAAACGGCACCCACACCGGCGACTTTGGCGACAAATCAATTCCTTCGGTCAATACCACGCAGTTTGCAGATGCGATCATCAGCAACTTTGGCAAAAAACCCAATATTGGTGCCCGTGAGATCATTGCCAATGAGCCTGGCACTCCCACCCCGCTGAAGCTGGAAACCAACCCTATGATGATCTCTAAAGAGGGAGAAAGTGAGACCATCGTTGGTGTCGATCTTTTCATTGAAAGTGATGAACAGCCGAATGCAATTGCAGAAAAATGCAAACGTCATGCCGGGGTAAAGTTCAACCTGATCAATATTAGCAACCGGGGCACACAGGTGTGGCCAACCGGTTCCGTTTATACCAATCTCGTCAACCAGTACAATGTGCGTTTTGAAAGTATTGGCGATGAACCATTGAACCAGCAGGATGTGATTGGCCTGTATGTAAGCATGAGCGGCAATTTCAAGATCTGTTCTTTTGAACTACTGAATATGTGGGCGGGCAAAAAAGCCTATAGCCTGGCACAGGGCCAATAATAAAGTTTGTGATTTGTAATTAGCAGTTTGCAATTGAACTGCTAATTACAAATTGAATTACCGCTGCATAAGTTTCCTTCTCTTAAAGTCGTTCTTAATATACGTCAGCACACTATTAGCAATATTATCTTCATAGGTCTTGATGCCCATCGCCAGTGCCATTTCCGCAATTCCATTTGTTTTTTTGATATTGCCCGCTACGGCAGCAAATCTTCGCTCCAGCATCGTGAAATAATGATTCAGGGCTGTTTCACTCAATCGTTCAAAATGATACAGGGGTAATTCCAGGCTCTTATCAGCTGCATCTTCCGGTTTCTTCACCTGTATATCCGGGATGATGGGTACCACAAGCTTTCCTTTTTTATCTTTTCTTGCATAGCGGCTCAGGGCAGCCGGATTATCATATCCTTTTACGACTGCTGATGTTTCCTTTTTATCCTTATCCGCCTCCTCAATACCTACCACAAAATATTTACGGAGAAAACTCTGGCAGTTATGCCGGCCCAGGAAAAAATCATGAATTCGAAAATCAGCGGAAAGAAAACCACCAAAGCCTCCTAAAGAACCGCAGGCAATGGCATGCTCCGGCCGGTAACCATCTTTGGAAGGTGCCACCAGGTAAAGGCCATTGTTATCATTGCTGTATGCATCCAGCATGGATTTGGCATCAAATAATAACTGGCTCTGCATGGCCATCACCACATCTTGGGCAAAACGCAGGATATGCTGGTGCGACTGTCCCGGTTTTTCAAACGGGGAATCAAAACTTGGGAAAGGATCAATTAATATGATGGAAGTATTATCACAGTTCTCGTATTCTTTGCCATACATATCTTTCCGGATGCCCTGCAGGATATCTTTGGATATCTCGATCGGTTCATTGTTTGCCACACCTCCGTCTGCATTTAAGGAACGGAATATTTCTTTTCCGTCAATTTCAAAATCCTTATCCTGTCCTTCACTGTCTAATTTGATCTTATCCCAGCTAAACCTGCCTCCTTTATTGATGTATGGATTTTCCCAAAGAAAACGTTTGGGCCTGCTGACAAAGCGGCTGCTGAGCCCGATTGGGAAAGCCCCGGTGGCCATAGCTGAATCGATCAGAATATCAATAATATCCCGGTTGGCGTAATCCAGTGGCATCCGTCCGTCATTTTCATAATTTTTTGCCACCCTGAAATGGGCCATATCACGATGTTCTCTCGCATATTGGCGGATCAGCCCTTCTGAACTGGCTTTGGCCATCAGTTCGTATTTGATACCGGTTATATTAAAAAGCGTAAGAAATAATTCGGACCGCGGATTGATGTAAGGACGGTCAGTAAACGATTGTCCCTGGTATTTATACAAATAGTTTTTAAAATACCCGGCAATCGTGTCAATGAAATTAGAATTCATCAGGGCGGGTACATATTCCATTTGAATATCCCTTGTATCCAGCATTTCGGCAAATACATCATTACTGCCGGTCATCTGCACCCAGGTATCGTATAATAAATTATACCCGCCTTCGGCTGTTGGTTTATTATTCACCAGTTTCATGGAACTGATCTTCTCCTGTTGTGCAAACAAACTGATGGCGGAAGTGATACCTCCCCCTGAAGCACCACCAAACACATCGATCAACACATCATGATCAGGAATGGAGGCATCATTGTTTTTCTTTTTTTCTTCATACCAGTTATTCAATGCTTCAAATAAATAATCCATCACACCAGCTGTATAAGCTCCCGCTGAAATAGATCCGGCCATGCAAAGGCCTAAATGAAAGGTTTTATCCCTGTTCATCATAACAGTTGATTTAGAAGTTATAAATTGCTACTGAGCAGAGCAGGTGGGGAAGGGTGAATTGACTGCTAAAGTAAAAAAATAATTTGTACCGGATCAGACGTAAATTAGGGGCTATTTTAAATGATATGTTTTCGTATGCAAAAAGAGATCAAGTACAAGAACAATGACATCACTGTTGTATGGAAACCCGATACCTGTATTCATTCCACCCTTTGCTGGAAAGGCCTGCTGGAAGTTTTTAATCCCAAAGAAAGAAAGTGGATCAATATGGAGGGTGCTCCCACTGAAAAGATCATTGAACAGGTAAGAAAATGTCCCAGTGGGGCACTGAGTTACTTTTTAAACGAGGAAATCAAAGCAGGGGAAGCGGATACAATCGTTGCTGAAGCGGCAAGTATTGTAAAAGTACAGGTGAGTGCCAACGGGCCCTATCTTATGAATACAGAATGCCTGATCGTTCACAGCGATGGGCGGGAAGAAATAAAGACAGGAACAGTAGCTTTATGCAGGTGCGGGGCTTCAGGCAATAAACCTTATTGTGATGGCAGCCACCGGAAGACTGGGTTTGAAGGATGATTGTTCAAAAGAACAAAAACCAGGTGGAATAAGCATATGTGGCAGCAAGCAATACGACAAGTGACAGCAATATTGCAATAAGACCGTTATTTCTTTTACTCCCGTTCACTTCTTTAATGCCCGTTACCAACTGATGCAGCCCGATATAAATATAAATCCCGCATAGAATAACAATGCCTGCATAAATT
>CALRSN020000432.1:0-3271 GCA_943370865.1 Bordetella parapertussis | reverse complement strand
AAAAATGCCGAACAAACCAAAAATATTGCGCATCATATTGCTGATGGCAAGTGGCCGTTCTTTATTCTCGCCCGTGCCACTGTTCTCAACCAGGATATAGAATAAAAGCCAGGCACCAACACTCAGTACAAACTGCATCACTAAGGGAGACGATTGACGAAATAACAAGCCGGATAATTTTTTATCAAATCGTAGGTGGTCGAATAAGAAAAACCGGGCATTGAATTTTTTATAAAAAATAATACTGAATACTATGACCATGCCGGTTGCTTCTGCAATGACAGAAGCAACTGCAGCCCCGTTAAACCCTAATTCAGGAAAACCCCAATGACCGTATATCAAGACATAATCAAGGAAGATATTCAATAGTGCTTCTATTATAAAGCCATATTTCATATACCGGCTGTTATTGGTGCCTACCAGCATGGCGTTGCCCATTTGAAACAGGTATAAAAAGGGAAGCCCCATGATCCGGATCTTTAAAAAGGATGAGGACTCCTTCTGAACCTCCGGTATTGTAAGCGTTTGGGATAAGAACCATGGGGCAATTAAAAAAGTAAGGAGGATACAACCCACAGCAAATAATAAAGCGATCCAGATGGATTGGGAAAACATTCTGCCTATTTCCTCCGGCCGGTTTTCTCCGGCACGTCTTGAAATAAGGCTTTGTAGTCCGCTGTTTAGTCCGTTACCTACCAGCGCAAATACCAGGTAAAAGACACCAGTGATACCTGCTGAGCCCAGCTCTAGTTCACCAAGTCCGCTCAGGAAAACGGTATTCGCAATAAAATTAACCTGTGGCACCAGCAATGCCAGGGTGATCGGCAAGGCGATCTTTAAGATCTGACGGTTGCTGATCTCTACCTGTAAATCGTTATGTGGCGCAATGTTTGCCATAGTCAAAAAGAGGGCAAACCTACTTAATAATTAAGTACTCCCCACGCCGTGTACATAAATCACCTGTTTTGGGGAGTTGTTAAAGATTTGACCGGTTGATCTCTGCGAGGATCAGTTAATTTAAATTTTACTATTATTGCACGAATTGAAAAAGAACAGTGAAACAATTATTTCATATTGAGCAGCCAGAAACAGGCGATGAGGTTCAAAAGCAGCTGTTGTTTAACGTTGGGGAAACGCATTGCAGCTTTGCTATTACAAATCCTGACGGAGATAAACTGTATAAACTCTTTTATTACGCTACCGAAGAAAATGAAAACGTTCTTCCTGCTTTGCTGGAGCAGCATCCTGAACTGGAAGATACTTTCTATAAAGTATTACTGAGTTATGATCATCCGCAAAGCACCCTGGTGCCCTGGTCGCAATTCCGGCACGAGGAAGGATTGAACCTGTTAAAAGCATTGTACGGCATCAACGGGTCATCAACTGTTATTTCGGAATCAATTGGCGGCTGGCAACTATATAATGTATTTGCAGTTCCGGCTTCTTTGCATGAACTGGTCAGTAAGAAATATGCTGCCGGGCAATACTGGCACCAGTATTCGGTGGCAATAAAGAATATCCATGCTGCAGAAAGCGGCGGTCACCTGCTGATCGACTTCCGGAAAAATGATTTTACGCTGGTAGCGGCGGCAAATGGTCAATTATTGCTGACGCAAACTTTTTTATATGCTACTCCTGAAGATGTGTTGTATTACTTGTTGAAGACAGTTCAGCAGCTTGGACTTTCCCAACAGGAAGTCAAACTGTCTTTATCTGGCCTTATTGATAAACAGTCTGCATTATATAAAGAATTATACCAGTATTTTCTGCATTTGCAATTCCGGGAAGCAGGATGGGAGGTAGCAAATAGTGATTACCCGGCCCATTTTTTTACCTCACTCAATGATCTTGTAAAATGCGCATCATAGGCGGAGAACATGGAGGAAGGAGATTCAATCCCCCGAACAATATGCCTTATACAAGGCCAACTACGGATATTGCCAAAGAGGGTTTGTTTAATGTATTGCAGCATAAACTGGACTTTGAACAATTGAAAACCCTTGACCTTTTTGGAGGCACCGGTAGCATCAGTTATGAACTGGCATCAAGAGGTGTTCCAGACCTGACCATTGTGGAAAAAGATACACAGATGTTTGAGTTCATTAAAAAAACAACACAGGCTCTCCGGATAGAAAACCTGAAAGCCGTGAAAATGGATGTGTTCAAATTCATCGACAATTGCGGGGATAAATTTGATTTCATTTTTGCAGGACCACCTTACGCATTAACAACGATTGACGACCTGCCCAGGCGAATATTTGAAAAACAGTTACTTCAAAAAGATGGCTGGTTCGTACTGGAACACACCCCAAGAAATGACTATAAGTCCTTTCCTTACTATTCTTCAGAACGCAACTATGGCACCACGATCTTTACAGTATTTATTGAAACGAGGGATTAGGGTCTTACGAAGAAAAACGTCACCGTATTTTTACATTTTCTCTTTTCGGTTTTCCATTTTAAATTGAGTGATGGTTCAAACCATTTTTATAACAGGCATTGGTACCGGCGTGGGCAAAACGCTGGTTTCGGCGATTGTAGCAGAAGCCTTGCAGGCTGATTACTGGAAACCAGTGCAGGCCGGCTATGATGAAGGCACCGATTCAGAATGGGTGCAGTCTGTGCTGACCAATACCAAATCGAAAATATATCCTGAAACATATCGTTTGAAGATGCCGGCTTCCCCGCATCTTGCAGCAAAGGAGGAGAACCGGACAATATCCCTGGAGAAAATATTTTCAGCCTACACACAGTACCTGGTTCCGGGGAGAAGGATTGTTATAGAAGGTGCCGGTGGATTATTAGTTCCGCTGAATGAACATGAACTGGTGATCGATCTTATTCGTAAACTGAATGCAAAAGTGATACTCGTCAGCCGTAACTATTTAGGCAGTATCAATCATTCCTTACTGACGGCGCAGGTGTGCCGCCAGAAAAATATCCGGGTATCCGGCTGGATATTTAATGACCAGTTCATGGATTATGAAAATGATATTACCAGTTGGTCGGGCTACCTGAAATTAGGCTCTGTTGGTAAATTGGATCATATTGATAAGTCAGTTGTCTATGAAGAAGCACAGAAAATGAAAGATAAATTATTACAGGTGCTATAATCTTTATGCTGAAGAAAGAATTAAGAAAATTATTCCGGGAGAAGAGAAAAGCGCTGGCAGCTGCTGAAAAAGCAAAACTCGATGACCTGTTATTGATACAATTTCAAACGGTTGACCTCCCGATGCTGGGTACAGTATTTTCTTACTGGCCTATCGAG
>CALRSN020000431.1:0-3275 GCA_943370865.1 Bordetella parapertussis | reverse complement strand
AGAAGCTGCTCTGGCCTGTTCTTATCATTAGCATAAGAAGCGGTAAGCCATCCTGAGTTGCCCTGCTTATCATACAAATGCAGAGCCGAAAGAGGTTGGAATGCTCTCACATCACCTACTTTACTATACGAATAATTATCCCAGAGGATACCATAATTTTTCACTGAAACAAGAAAGGGTACCGCTATCTCTGTATTATTCTGAAAAAAGATGGTTTGCCTTCCTTTATAATCCCACACATCATCCTGGTGCTGGCCTAAGCCGTAATAAGCATCTTCACCTGTTACAGAAAAACCTTGCTTCACAGCATACAGCATCTTTCCTTCGTGCATTACCTGTTGAATGGTTCTTCCGTGTACTGTTTTTTCCGCAAGTACGGAGTTATCGCTTTTATCCAAAAAAATAACGGCACCGGTTGAAAGAGATATACGGGCCTTTACTGAAGCTGTTGTTAATTCAATTGTTTCTGCTGTTTCTTTTACTTCCCATTGATCAAATGAAGGTTGCTGAATAACAGTGATACTTTTATCAGGCAATATGTCTTTTTGTGGAGATGCAGTAACCCGGATTATTTTATCATTTACCACACGCAGCTGAACCATTTTTACCAGACCCGAAAATTGCTGATCCGGATATACAACTACTCCATTTTCGGTTTTCTTGAAAGCTATTTTTTGGGCTGTTGCGGCAGCAGAAAAAAACAAAAAAAATAGCACTATAAGCAGCCTGGCGAAATTTATTCTCCTCATACAACAAGAACTTAAGTTTATTTAATACCCGATCCTTCAATTTTTGTCAACCCGTAACAGCAATCTATTTCTATTTCTTTACATCCTGCATGATTTTTATTGTTTTGCCACCACCAAAAATACAGTTGCACGACCCGGAACTGTAACTCTTATACCATTAGTTGTTGAAGCCGAGTTGGGACCAATATTTTTATAATTCTCCGGCCCTCCGGCAGCAAATGAAGAAGCTATGCCATTTACCAATGTTTTCCTGGAAAACTCGCCGTTATCTCCTCCACCTGTTAATGTATACCAATAAAATCTTGAACCTTTACGGAAATTTTGAATCTTTACTTCAACAGATTTTGAATCTGCAGATTTGTTCACCAATGCAACTGCCGTTTCTCCCGAAGTGAAGGAAGAAGCATAACTAACAATATCAGCAGCAGTGGAAGTCGAAGAGACCAACCTGTCCCCGAGGTATTTTTGAAAGAAATACATATGGTAAAAAGCTGGGCGAGGGTTCCATTTAGGAACGCCATCCGGTTCGTCTCCATTATTAAACATTCCGTGATCGTTCCCATTATCCCATCCATTGGCAAGATCCCACCGGGAGGTCATTCCGAATTTATTCTTTAGTGATTCTCCTAACACCATTACAGCATGTAGCCCATTAATATGTGATACTGCCTGTTTTGACCCGGTAGAAAAAATATTCCATTCATTTAATACAACAGGTTTCTGGGTAAGTCCTGCGATACTGATGGATTGCTTCACATAATCCATCATGGTCCCTGTTACAGCTTGCGGGGTGGCCAGTATTTCCGTAGCATTTGCATTGGTCTGGAAATTGGTATAGTAATTATGAACGATATAGTAATCCGGGAAACTTCCGGCGCCTGTAAATAAACCGGCATTCCAGGTCCTGGCGGTATTGGTCCACCAGCTTTGCGGAGCCGACTCAGAAGTTACAGCGCCTATATAAATAGTTTTACCTATCTCCTGCGCTGCTTTTCGCATGGAATCAGCAAATACTTTAAAATGCTGCCCGTAAAGTTGCCCGGTTAAAAACTCGGGTTGCCCATCCTGGTTAGTAGCTGTATTGATACGATAACCAGCTTCCCAGTCACCAAAATTTTCGTTACCTATTTCCCAATACCTGGTACGCCCATTATCATAACGAACCCAATCAGCAGCAAGATGTGCAGCTGCTGCAACAGGATTAATGCCTGTCCCATACCTGGCATATCCATAATTGATAGTAATCATTCCCTGGTTACCTGTTTGCTGAAGCATACTGTAATAATTATCAACAGAGAATGTCCAGTTGGCCGTATTCTTCCCATACCAATAACCCGCATTGGTTGTGGTGCCATTTGCCTGTATCAATTGTGCAGGTGCATCAGCTGGAGGAGTATTGGGTTGAGCATTCCAAAAGAAAACATCGCTGATACTTCCCCCGGGGAACCTGATAATATGCGGATGAAGTGTCGTGATATGGTTCATCAGCGAAGGCTCAGTTACGAATTGCCCCATCCAGAGATTGGCATTATTGCCTGCAATAGAACGGGGAATTTTAGTAATGACATTGCTCCTGTCAACAGTAACAGTAACACCAGAAGCAGCCGGAGCCGTTGTATTGGTAAATGTTGATGGAACTGTAAAGTTTACAGGTTGCCAGTCATCCTGGAAAAATCCGATCGTATTGGCCAATGCGGGATCAACCTGTGGATTGACAGTTGTTGTATCTGTTGGAGGGGTTACCGGATCTGTACCCCCATTACTTTTTTTACAGGAAGAAAAAATATTGGAGGTTGCAATAAACAACACACACAGTATAACTATCCACTTTTCTTTCTTCATAATTTTTACTTCTTTAATTGATACGTTTTACCAGTTCAATACAAGCCCGGCTATTGTGATAAGGACATTTCCAAAAACCGGCTTTGTCTTTTGGCATGATGGTATAATCCCTGTTTACACCCCAGAGCCATTCGCCGTTCTCCTGGTCTTTAATGTGCTTCTTTACAAACTCCCAACTCCGCAATGACATTTGCAGGTATTTTTCTTTTCCAGTCAGCTGGTAAGCATTGTAAAAACCAATCATTGCTTCTGCCTGCGGCCAGGAATGTTTCTCAGCACTGAGTTGATCATCCGCTGGTTCATATTCATACCAAAGTCCACCGTCTGTATCCAGGCCTTCTGCCGCTGCTTCAGTAACCGGAACTGCATACTGCCGGAATTGCTCCATCCATTTTTCATCTTCGATGATCTCCGCACATTGCTGTAACAGCCATGCTGCTTCGACATCGTGTCCATATGATTGCAGGGAAGACTTCAACTGCCAGTCGTCATCGAAAAACAAGTTCAGGTGATGATTTGCGCTATTCACAAAATACCTGTCGAATAAAAAAAGCAGGTTGCTGATCTTTTCTTTTAGCCGTGCATCCGGCCAAATGGAATACAGGTTTGCATAGGCCTCCACAATATGCAGGTGTGTATTCATGGTCTTGCGTTCATTATTGTCCTTTTCACTCAATCTCAAAT
>CALRSN020000430.1:0-3285 GCA_943370865.1 Bordetella parapertussis | reverse complement strand
GGCGCCAAAATGTTCTTCCATTTTCAGCACTTCATGTGTTTTCTTACTCAGCCACCAGGTGCTGTTGCCCCGGTTATTAGCATATTCTGTATAGAGTTTATAGCAATCAACTGTTTCACCATTCGTGGTGTTTATTTTTTCACTGCCGGTAACAGTATAATTATACCAGGCCGGTCCCGTTTTACTACCCGGATGATAAAAATTGACTGCAAAAGTTTTTCCTTCTTTTAAGGGTAACAGGGGAAAGGTTTCCAGGTCCAGCTCCCAGTTGAAAGCAGGTTCGGTCATAACCATTTTAAAATCTTTTCTTCCTGCATCTGCTATGCTATCAGCTGTTACTATTTCAGTAGTATGAAAGTTATAAGCCTCTTTCCCGGTTTTGGGATTTGTGGTGGTATGATAAACCGGCGTAAAATCATTTGCATTTACCACGCTGGTTATTTGACGACTGTTAAAACCTGTATCACTGGTTGTCCATTGCTGGCGGATAGTGATTGATGGTTGTTCATGAAATAGTTCCCGGCTTGTTGTTCTTTCCCAAAGCCAGATACCTTTCTTCAATCCTTCTTTTGTTTTGATATAGACAAGGTATTGTTGGGTGCCCAGGGGCAGGTATTTTAATTGAAGATCGCCGGCACGGATCGTATCGGCTTTATTTTGTGCATGCACAGCGGTGCAAAAGAATACAAGGATAAGACTCAATGATCGCATGATTTTCGGTTTAAGCTGCAAAACTATTTGGCACTGATTTATAAAACAGCTTTGCTATCGTCAACCGGCAAAAAAGAAGGATGAATTGCGATGCTGTCAGCGGGAACTAAGGCTGTTAGTACCGGGAGGCGGGTCATAAACAAATCGCACCCTCGCCGACTTTTCTTCTTTTGCACTCAGCCATAAACGGTGTTGCTTTTCACCGGCAGTGATAATGAGGACGGCAGTATTCGGCGGAATGCTGCCTTCGTTATTAGCGATCATTTCCACTTCGTGAAATGTATTGGAAAGATCAATGCGTATCAGGGTGGTAATGGCTTTGGCCGTTAGCCGTTGGTTGGAGAGTACTACTTTCTTATCTACTTTCACGGTAATGGAATCGCCATCAATCTCCGCATTATCATAAAAATCGAGACGGATAGTACCGGTATCCACTTTGATCTCCGGTATTTCTTTAAATGATGATTCTTTAATGCGAGTAAGAACAATTTGTCCGCCGCTGCAACCTGCACTGCTGTTCAGCACCGTGCCGCTCCAGCGCCCCGTTAGTTTTTCAACGCTGCCTTCTTTGCTGTAATAAAGATCAAATTCTTTGACGCAGATGCTGCAGTGATAAGGAATATGCCAGGTGGTCACGGCACCTTCTGCCACTTTTAGTTTCTTTTGTTCCGTGTCAAAGTGGCCACTGAAATTTTTCTTGACGTAGTTATCAATATCCTGGAAATGATAAGAATCTCCGGAAGCCGAGCGGCCATTCATTTTGATCTGCAGTTCGATATTATTCTCCAGGAAACAGCCCCGCATACTCAGGGTTCCTTTCCATGCACCATCGAGCTGCTGCGCTGCGGCAGCCAGGGAAAAAAAACTGCCCATCCATATTGCTATTGCCCTTTTCACTATCATAAATTACGGAAGATTCCCCAACCGGAAATGTGAAATTTGAGTGAATGGTAATAATCATCGGTTTGAAAACGTATCAGGAAGGTTCTTTCCGCAGGTCACTGATGATCCAGAGCACCACGAAGCTGAGCAGGGCGGCAAAGAAGCACCAGACCGAGATCACAAAACCATGATAGAAGCTGACGGCAAAAATGTAAGAGCCGAAAAAAACAATGCCCAGCCATTTCATTTTTTTGATGCTGGAAATTAAAGGGGTGATGATCGTGGCCATGATATAGAGGATATCAAAAACAAGGATCAGTTTCTTCACCAATGGAGGAATGGCAAATTCATAATGAATATGCTCCATGAACAGGGGAGTGGCAGAGCCGGGACAAGTGGGACAGAAAGGAGTGATGGCTTCCACCGGGTAACTGAACAATATATACGAAACACCAATGGCAACAAAAGCACCGATACCCACCAGTACATTCATGATGCGTTTACGCTTTTCATTTGTTTCCAGCAGCCGTACCGTTAATGATATCCAGAAAGGCCAGACCGCCATGGCAAAAACAAGAAAGGTATAGGTGAGAAAGGTTCGCCAGCTGGCCAGGCCGGGATCTTTTAGCGACAGCCAGAGAAAACCTTCGGATAACTGCTGGACGGCAAAGACCAGCGGGATACTGGCAAATAAACGTTGCGGTTTTGTTTTAGCTTTTGCCACAGCCACGATGCCAATCGCACCGAGCACCGCACTGGCACCAAAACTTGCCGTAGCAGAAAAACACATGTCGTTGGTTGTTGATGAGTTGTTGTAAGATAGGTTAAGTTGGAGAGTTTTCTATAAAGGGTGAACTACTAAATTATTTTTTACAGGCAAACCCTGTCCATAGTTGATCAAGGCTGGCCCAATTGGTATGGGTGAAAGGTTGGGGCGATAATTCGTAAAACACGATGGTCTTATTCTCATCAGAGCAAAAGCGAATGTGAGCTTTGCAATTCAGCGTTACCGGTTTCAGTTGCATATAATCCATCATTTCAATGACACCGGTATAAGTTTCCAGGTCGCCGGTAGCAGTTGCTGTTTTTTTGAACGAAGTGGTTACGGGTATTATTTTCACTGCAGCCTTTCTCGCACTGTCGGTGTTGATATTAAATAAGCCGGTATAATAAGCTTTTAGATTCCCTGCAATGATCTGTTCATCCATGTTTATCTTACCCTCCAGGTACCACAAAAAAGCATAGGTCCAGTATTCTTCGCTTTTACTATTTGCCCAGCCGGGTGCAAAACGAATATCTTCCACTCCTTTATACGAAATGGAGGGAGCAAAACTGATAGGGATCAAAAACCGTTCAATGCCCCAGTCTTTTGGTGTGGGCAGGTGGTAAGGAGCCTCCCATTTATGTCCATCAAATTCAGTTGTTGCTTGCCCCTGGCTGGTTAAATGGGATAAGCCAAGCAGGAAGATCAGAAAGTATTTCATTTGTTGAATTTTCTTAAGAGAATGAACAATAGGGCGAAGAATATTAAAAATAGCAATGCGCCGATGAGAAATGCATAAAGGAGTTCCCAGCCTTTCAGAAAATATAAAAAGATACTGGAAATAATGAATAAGCCAATCGATAATTTATTCTCAAGCAGTACAACTTTTGCGGGAACACTTTGATAGAAGATTCGCCTGGATAATTCTA
>CALRSN020000429.1:0-3287 GCA_943370865.1 Bordetella parapertussis | reverse complement strand
AACAGCCATTGAGAATGTAGTGATCACCGACTTGTTGCCTGCTGGTTTTGAAATTGAGAATCCAAGAACGAAAGAGATACCGGGTATGGACTGGATCAAGGATGCTGCAACACCCACAGCGCTGGATGTAAGAGACGATCGTATTCATTTCTTCGTGGATGCTTACAATAATAAGCAGACCTATTATTATGCGGTTCGTGCTGTATCACCCGGCCAGTATAAAATGGGACCGGTAAGTGCAGATGCGATGTACAACGGAGAATATCATTCGTATCATGGTGCGGGGGTGGTAAGAGTAACCCAATAGGGATCCATTTTTTATGGCAGTGATGCACTTGTTGAAAGTGCATCACTGTTTTATTAATTTTAGCATATGAAGCGATTAGTAACTGCGGTATTCTGTTACGGGTTGATAGCCTGTGGTAATAATTCCGGCGGTAAAGAACAACCTGTGGCAGACGGTACTGATTCTGTAGCTGCAGCAAGCGGCCCACAGAGTAAACTCAACCTGCAGATCAGCAAGTTTGAGGAAATTGATTCTTCAGGTGTGATGATGTTCCCCCTTGCTATGGGGGAGACGGAGAAAAGAGGGAAATCAGATTATTACAAAGAGGTGCCCTATAATATGTATTGGAATATTATTTTTTATAATAGTGCAAACGGGCAATCTCATTTATTAAGCGATACCCTGAAGTTACTGGTCAATGATTTTGGATATAATAACCCGGAACAAAGAGATAAACTCAAATCGAAGAGCAAACTGTTTTTCAACCTGACGGTTACAGATAATAATGAAGATGGCCGGCTGGATGGAGATGATCCTAATTATTTGTTTGTAACAGACAAGCAGGGAAAGAACCTGCAACAGGTATCACCACCCGGCTGTGATTTCTTTGACTGGTATGTAGTGGAGAATTCGGACCTGGTGATCATGCTGGTGAGAGTGGACAGCAATAAGGATAATAAATTTGACGAGGAGGATGAAAAAGCTGCTTATAGGTTTGATGTTACTTCTGATTCAGTGCCCGTAGAAATAGTGGAACCTGCATTCAAGAATAAATTAAGAAACCTGTATCACCGTGACTGGCAGCGTAAAAAACAATAGCAAGGTATTATTTATATTCCCGGGCTCTCTATGATCATCCTGGCAAGCCTGCTGTCTCTTTTATAAATATCTTCCCTGAAATTTAATTTACCTTCCCTATCCACCCAGGCAGTAAAGTAGGCAATGAATACTGGTACTGTTTCTTTTAAGGTGAAGTATTGCTCTTTACCTGCACTCATAGCTTTATCTATTTTTTCATCGGTCCATTCGGGATAGTTACGAAGCAACCATTTAGCCAGGTCTCTTGGTTTGCTGACCCTGATACAACCATGACTAAATGCTCTTTTATCTTCATTGAACAAACTTTTTGCAGGAGAATCATGCAGGTAGATATTATAGCTGTTAGGGAATAAAAATTTAACAAGCCCCAGGGAATTAGAAGGACCTGGTTTTTGTCGTACGGATTTGCCCACCCATTCCATATTATGCTTCTTCAGGTAATTGGGATTGCGGCGGATGCCCGGCAGTATTTCATTTTGTAAAATACTGGCAGGTACATTCCAGTAAGGACTAAATACCACATATTTTAATGCCCCGCTAAAGATCACCGTTTCGTGAACGGCTTTGCCGACCACTACATTCATACTCCATAAAAGGGAATCGTTATGATAGGCGTGCAAACTGAATTCAGGAATATTTACAGCGAGGTAATCACCTTTGGGTTGTTCAGGCAGCCAGCGGCAGCGCTCCATATTCACAATAATCTGTTCAATACGTTGGCTGATGGGGTAATTGATCTCTTTAAAAAAATTGGTGCCGATGATCCCATCCTGTTTCAGTCCCAGTCTTTTTTGAAAAGCTTTGATCCCTTTAACAAGTCCTTCATCATATATGGGGCTATTAGTCGTGGATTCGATATCACCAAGCTGGAATAAACGATCCCGGATCTGTGAAATGACCAATGATGAATCGCCCTCTTCATATTTCTTTTTATCTGGCTTTATTGTTTCCCAGCCATTTTTTGTTTCTATATCCCTGTATAATTTGAGGTATTTTTTTAGAAGGCCATACTGCCGGTAAACAGGTTCATCTGCAATAAATGCACTGCCGTCATTCAGCAGGGAGTCCATCAGCTGCAATAAGTTGACCTGCCTGCGGGGAAGGTTCCAGTCGAGGGCCTTGCTGTCTTTTTCACTTAATCCCTGCCAGGCAATTTTTGCGTAAGCGAAGTACTGTGCCGTCAGCATCAGTTCAGTTTCTGCATCGGGTAGTTTGATATTATTGATATGCTGTAAACTATCCATCGTCACCCGAAATGAATCCCGGTAGGGCATTTTATCAGGTAAGCCTTCATCGCTGATATTCATGATGCGGTTGAAGAGATTTCCTGCCTGTTCAATCAGCCCTTTGTCATCGTACCAGGCAAAAGCATACTCTCTTTTACTGTAAAAGTTTTGCAGCTCATTCCTGAAAGCGGAGAATGCCGGATAGTGTTGCAGGAATGAGGACAGAAGCGTACTGTCAAAATGTAATTTCACCTGGTCGCTGAATCCTCCCGGTATGGAAATATCAATCACTTCTTTTCTTTTGGCAGTGCTGTCTACCGGTTGTTGTCCATTGGAGGAAGCACCACCGCAACTATCAAACAATAATATTAGCAGCCATCCTGCGATCAATAATCTCCATCCTTTCATGATCATTTCTTGTGTTTGTCAGTAAAATTAGTAACAGATAGGAAGGACTGTAAACAAAAAATCCTCCCACTACTGAGAGGATTTTAAACGACTTTATTTCAGTTACGATTAATAATCGTTGCCGTAACCACCGCGGTCACGGTTGTAACCGCCGCCGCCGCCGCCTTTTTTGAAGCCGCCGCCGCCGCCACCTTTGTAGCCGCCGCCACCGCCGCCATTACCGAAGCTTCTTTTCTTGAAGCCACCGCCGCCGCCACCTTCAGGTTTTGGACGACTTTCGTTAACAACGATGTTACGACCATCAACTTCAGTACCATTCAAAGCTGCGATTGCTGCTTGTGCCTGGTCATCATTGGCCATTTCAACAAAGCCAAAGCCTTTGCTGCGGTTAGTGAATTTGTCAAGAACGATCTTGGCTGATACTACTTCACCATGAGAGGCGAAAAGATTAGAGAGGTCCTGGTCTTTCAGGTTCCAACTCAGGTTTCCTACGTAAATGTTCATTTTACTGAATTTTTATAAAAACAAATAAGTGCCAACAGTAAACA
>CALRSN020000428.1:0-3291 GCA_943370865.1 Bordetella parapertussis | reverse complement strand
AGCCGAGATAATAATGATTGGGTACATAATCCTTCAGCGAACCATTCCGCAATTTCATCCAGGAATACTTTTTACCTGCCTGCCATAATGAAGGATAGGCATTTAAAAATAATGGCAACCTTCCCCTGCCCTGTTTCGTCAGTACCGTTTCATTATATACTGCATCGCCTTCATAAAACCAGTCCGGTACCGAAGCATTCACAGCTAATGCCAGGCCTTCTTCACCAAACAAGGTTCCCATTGTTTTACTAAGCCCGTTTCGAAAATTATTGAACTGCTGCACATGCCGGTACTCATGCACCGCCAGCTGATCGGTCCACGAAATACTTCCTTCATCAAAATTGCTGAGTATGGGTGTCAGGTAAAATTCACTTCGAAAAGGGCCCAAACCCACATATCCATTCCCTACCGTGGTCTGGTTCTGCAACACGATATTGATCTTACGCAGCTGATCACCCAAAGAAACCGGTTGCTGTGCTGCCAGGTAATGCACTACAGCAGCTACTCTTTTGGCGGCACTGTCCATACCCACAGGGAAAATGACCCTGGCCGTATCCGTACTAATCTGTTTCCATTTTTGTGAGGGAGGTGTACCACCAAACTGCTGGCCATAAAAAAAAGTTGTGCAAAAAAGCAAACAAACCGTAACATAAAGTTTCCGCATCGGGAAAAGATTTAAAGGGAAGTTACAACGGAAAATACAAAATCGATACACTGGACAACTTTACCATTTATACAACTGCTTTTCTTACTTGTAAAAAATTAGCGAACTTCATTTTCTTGTTTAAATCATCAAACCCTGCTCATTATGTCAAGACCCGACCTTTCCCGTGTTACTTCTTTCTATCATCGTTATATCAACCTGGTAAAAGAAGATGATTTGGTAACCGCTTTAAAAAACCAATCCGATTCATTCCCCGATTTCCTGGCATCCATACCGACAGCAAAAAGAGAATACCGATATGCAGAAGGCAAGTGGACCGTTAAAGAAATGCTGCAGCATATCATTGATACCGAAAGGATATTTGCTTACCGGGGGCTTTGCATAGCCCGGAAAGAACAAGCCTCTTTACCGGGTTTTGATGAGAATGAATATGCCGATAACTCCAAAGCCAGCACCCGCAACTGGGATGACCTAGTGGAGGAGTTCGTGGTCACACGCCGGTCTAACGAGATCCTGTTCAGTTCATTTGATAAGGAGCAATTGGAAACCAATGGTACAGCTAACGGCAACCCGGTATATGTTTTACCAATAGGATTTATGCTGGTGGGGCATATTGAACATCATGTCAATGTGCTGAAAGAAAGATACCTGTAGAAAAAGAAACGGGGGCATCAATTACAGTAATTGATGCCCCCGTTCAATATACTCTTTTATCAGAAAGCCTTTTTCGGTTCCTCTGTTTTTGCTTTCACTATATTTTGCTGACCGATTATATCGTTAACCACTTTCACGGCCTGGTCAAGATAAATATCCTTGCGGAGGCTTTTCAGCCAAAGGTTAAACCGATCCTGCTTATTCTTATCATTTGCCCAGCGGTTCTCTTCTCCTGTCAGTGCAGTTACATCAATCTCATCCTTCAGCCGGAGCAATGACTCCAACTGGCTAAAGGTCGCCCTGATCATCTTTTGCTCAGCACGGTATTTGGTAAGCTGCAGAGAATAGGTCCTGTCATTTTGTTTGGCCAGCCAATCTGTATTTTCTTTGATCAGTTTGAAACGAACATCGTTTTCCAAACGCTGGCTGCTCAACTGTTGAATAGTTTTCAGATCATACCCGGAATTCCAGGCGGAATAAGGTGATTTATTGATCTCATCCCAGGGCAATGCATCTTCATCATCCTTCTCTCTTACTTTCAGGTATTCCAGGTTATCAGGCAACACGATATCAGAAGTAACACCTCTCAATTGTGTGGAACCACCATTGATACGATAAAATTTCTGGAGTGTCAGTTTCACAGTTCCCAGTTCAGAATTAGACATGGAGAATCCCGTCTCCGGATCAAGCCCGATATTACGCTGTACCGTTCCTTTCCCATATGTAGAGGTACTTCCGATCACCACACCACGGCCATAATCCTGGATGGCCGCTGCAAATATTTCCGAAGCAGAAGCACTGAATTCATTCACCATTACTGCAAGCGGACCAGTATATAGTACATTACGGTCTTTGTCTTTTAAAACACTGGCTTTATTCTCTTTATCTTTTACCTGCACGATAGGGCCATCTTCAATAAATAAACCAGCCATTTGCACCACATCGTATAATGAACCACCGCCATTATTACGCAGATCGATCACAATACCATCCACTTTCTCTTCCTTCAGCTTCACTACTTCCTTCATTACATCAATATAGCTGCGGTTGCCATTGGGATTATCAAAATCAGCATAAAATTCGGGCAGGAAAATGTACCCGATCTTACCGCCTGTTGTTTTTACCACCGCACTGCGTGCAAAAGTTTCATCCTGTACGATCTCATCACGAATCAGTGTAACCACCTTGATGGTGCCATCTAATTTCTTCACGGTCAGCCGGACCTCCGTTCCTTTTTTACCACGGATCAGTTTCACCGCATCGGTTACTACAAAACCGGTGAGATCAGTCGGTTCTTCTTTTCCCTGGGCCACTTTCTGAATAAGATCGCCGGGTTGTAATTCACCGGATTTAGCAGCAGGGCTGCCCGTAAGGATACTGGCCACTTTGATATTGCCTTCATCATATTGCAAAGAAGCACCTATACCATAAAAACGGCCGCTCATTTCTTCATCAAAATATCGTTTATCAACCGGGGGGAAAAACTCGGAATGCGGATCCATCGTGGTTGTGATGGCGTTCACAAATACATTGAACTTATCATCATCAGAAAATTTGAACCGGAACCGGTCAAAGGTTCTGTCCATCAGTTTCTTTACTTTTTCTCTTGCCTCTTTCTCCAACTCTTCATCTGATTTCACTACAAAGCCTTCTTTCCCTTTGTTCTTTTCTCTTATATCCAGCGACTCAACATAACGTTCCAGGGTCAGGTATTTCAGCTTTTTTCTCCAGCGTTCTTTTCTTTCAGCCTCTGTAGCAGGATAACTGAGTTTATCGGCATCCAACACCACTTCTTCATCAACAGTAAAATCAAAAGGCTTTAAAAGAAAATCATTATAAATTAGGGCTACTTCCTCCATTCGTTGGTTGAAATTCTTGCCGGCCGCCAAAAAGAAAGCCGCATCAGCTCCTTTGATCTCATCATCGATCCTGTTTTCATATTTCTTCTGCAAATGGTCAACATCTGCCTGCAG
>CALRSN020000427.1:0-3313 GCA_943370865.1 Bordetella parapertussis | reverse complement strand
TCTGATATCCGTATTGCGGTGATGGACTATGGTGTGAAAAGAAATATCCTGACCTGCATGGTGGAAAGAGGGGCTTTTGTGAAAGTGTTCCCGGCCAAAACATCGCTGGAAGAAGTAAAACAATTTCAGCCGCATGGTTATTTTATTTCCAACGGTCCCGGCGACCCGGCCCCGATGGATTATGCGGTGGCTACACTGAAACAAATATTGAAAGAAGAGAAACCGGTGTTTGGTATTTGCCTGGGGCACCAGCTGCTGGCACTGGCCAATGATATTCCTACGTTTAAAATGCACCACGGTCACCGCGGGCTGAACCACCCGGTGAAGAACCTGATCTCCGGCCGTTCCGAGATCACCACGCAAAACCACGGTTTTGGTGTGGACCCGGAAGCGGTACGCAAAGCAGAGCATATCGAGATCACCCATGTGAACCTGAATGACCACAGTATTGAAGGGATCAGGGTAAAAGGCAAACCGGCGTTCTCGGTGCAATACCATCCGGAAGCCACCCCCGGTCCGCACGACAGCCGGTATTTGTTTGATGAGTTTATTGCGATGATCAGGGCACAGAAGAACTGATTGGCGGATCTGCAAATGTGCCAATTGGTGAATAGAGGGGTGAGGCATCAACAAGTTCTTTCATTCGCACATTTTCACATTTATTAATTTTCAAATTACTCCTCTTGTTCCCGGAATTAGCAACCCAACGTTTCTGGCTCAAAGCCATCCTCCCCGAAGACCAGGCTTTTATTTTTAAAGGGTTGAGTGACCCGGCGGTGATCCCTTTTTATGGCGTGAGCTATACCAGCCTGGAAGACACAAAAGCACAAATGGATTTTTATAACCAGATCTGGAAAGAAAAGACCGGCTGCTGGTGGAAGATCGTGGACAAAGCAACCGGGCAACCCGTGGGTGCCTGTGGTATGAATTATTATTCGGCGGATCATGAGAAAGGAGAAGTGGGCTACTGGTTGCTGCCGGCATATTGGAAAAAGGGCATTATGCCGGAAGTGATACCGGTGATGACGGATCATTTATTCAAACACTGGAAACTGCACCGGCTGGAAGCAGTGATCGAAGAAGGGAATGAAGCGAGTTGTAAGTTATCGGAGAAACTGGGTTTTACCTATGAAGGCACACTACGGGAAGCGGAGGTGAAGAATGGCAAAAGGATCAGTTTGCTGATGTATAGTTTGCTGGCGACCGACCACAAATAGGGGTTAGCCACAAATGGCACGAATCACACGAATAATATAATGCAAGGAAGAACAAACCGTGCAGGCTGCTATTAATAAATTCATTCGTGTAATTAGTGTAATTCGTGGCCCACTAATATCTTTTGTAATCTGTGGCTTAGTTTTTACTTTAGCTTATTATGAAGATCGCAATCATCAATGGCCCCAACCTGAACCTGCTCGGTAAAAGAGAGACAGGTATCTATGGCACCATGTCTTTTGAAGAGTTCCTGCCTTCGCTGAAAAAAAAATTCGCCCATATTACGATCAGCTATTTCCAGAGTAATATTGAAGGCGAACTGATCACTGAACTGCAGCGAGTGGGTTTTGAAGCGGATGGTATTGTATTGAACCCGGCGGGTTATACGCATACCTCCGTGGCGATCGGTGATGCCATTGCCGGCATCAAAGCTCCCGTGGTGGAAGTGCATATCTCCAATGTGCATGCCCGGGAAGATTTCCGGAAACTCTCGCATGTGTCTGCCAAAGCAGCCGGCAGCATTTTCGGCCTGGGACTGAAAGGCTATGAACTGGCGATAGAGTATTTAATTTCTAATAAATAGTTTGTTCCCGCAAACTTGCCTGCTGCCTGGTAGGGACACTAAGTCCACCAGGTAATTCTTTGTGTACTTCGCGGCTTTATGGGATATCTCTTTAATCTCTGCCTGGTTCTGTATTTTCTCCATATTTTTTACCACATAGGATAAGGGCACATAGGTGCACATAGAAAAAAACATAGAGACCCTATGTGTCTCTATGTTTTTATTGTGTCTATGTGGTAAAAGGAATTAATCTCTTTCCGGTTCACTTCCCGGTTTGGTATCATCCACATTCGCCGTTGGAGCCGGACTGTGTTTTTGTTTTTCCATTTTCTTCTTCATCCATTCCGGGTCTTTGCGTTGCATCTGTACATCATCCAGTTTGGCTACATACAAACTGCGGCCATGGGTGCCGAGTACAATTTCATTCTCCCGTTGTTGTATCGCAATATCATGCACCGGTACTGATTTGGGCATACCGCCATTCCATAACATGAAGCTGTTACCTGCATCAAAACTTACATAAAGACCACCATCAGTACCCACATACAATATGCTGTCATTCTTCGGGTCTTCTTTCACCACGTTGATAGGTTCATTCGGCAGGTCTTTGCCCAGTTGTTTCCAACTTATACCATAATCATCACTCACATATAAGTACGGAGCAAAATTATCAAAGCGGTAACCGTTCAGGGATACATAAACCCTTGCTTCTTTGTGCTGCGAAGCAGTGACACGGCTGACCCATAAACTGTTTGTTTGCAGTTTAAGATTTGCAGTTGGAGCTTTGCTCTTCTTTGAAACAGGAGCTGTTATGGTTTGGTTCAGTTGCTCCCAGCTGTAACCGCCATCTTTACTGATATGGATATTGCCATCATCCGAACCGGTGTACACTAATCCAAAACGTAACGGCGATTCACTGATGGTAGTGATCGTACCATAAGGCACATTACCAGTTACTTTTCCTTTGGTCATATCTGTACTCATCGGTATCAACGTATCGCCTTTGTTTAATGAACGGTAGAGACGGTTGGCACCATAATACAAGACATCCTGGTTATGCTTGCTCAATAATATCGGTGTTTGCCAGTTAAAACGTAAAGGTGTTTCACCCAGTTCATGCACGGGGCGTAAGAATTTTTGGGAGCCTCTTCTTTCTTTATTGTATCGTCCGTATACTCCAAACTGGGAACCGGAATACACGGTAGCATTATCCCTGGTATCCACCTGTGCCTGCATTCCATCACCACCATTGATGCCTTTGTAGGCGTATTGCCCATTGTCGATCCAGCCGGCATCTTCTTTATGCGTGGAAGGTCCCCACCAACTGCCGTTATCCTGCAAACCACCATACACATTATACGGCTTGGCATCATCAACAGTGATGGCATAGAACTGTCCCACGGAAGGCATATTGGCTTTGAACCAGCTGGCACCATCATCATAGGTTATATTCGCACCGCCATCATTGCCATTGATCACATGAGAATCTTTTTTCGGGTTCACCCACAAAGCATGATGATCGGGATGCACATTGCC
>CALRSN020000426.1:0-3317 GCA_943370865.1 Bordetella parapertussis | reverse complement strand
TACCGGGGAGATTTTTAAAATTGATTCAACTGTTACCAATCTCGATACCTTGTTTGACCAGGGCTGGAGCAATTATATTGACGAACTGAAAGAGGTGGTTGTTCCGGAAGTAAAAGATCCGATGGACCCTTTCAAAGGATCTGGACGGCTGGCCGGGAGGAAAAATATTCTTATCACAGAATGGGGTCCTTATGATTTCCGTTCACCCATCATCTGGAATACAAATCCAACGGATAAAGGGGATACGATAAAGTTTGACCTGCTGGGACCAAAAGGTAAATGGGTCATTAAGAACGTTAAGGGGGTTGAAAAACTGTCTGCCGCTAGCGGTGAGTTCCCGGCAAGTATTACGGCAGTGAAGAAAAAAGGGGAGAGGACGGATATTCTCATTGAACTGGAGTACAAGGGAGAAACGATTACAGATCCTTTCGGGCAGGTAATAGCAGCAGGTAAGCCATACCGGTTTTCGTTTAAGAAATTCTTTCAGCCCATTGATTGGGAAGTTCTTTTTTATTCGATGGACACTGCTTATCATAACCCTGTCAAAACCGGAACCTTGTTTTCTATGCTGGAAAAGAAGGCACCCTTCAAAACCGAAAAAGCGGACCGGCTGGACTATGCCTGGTGGGGTGGTATCAAAGAAAAGGATATTGCCTATAAGCAGTTTATAACAGTGGCTGCGGCCACGGTCAATATTCCCGCAGGCAGGTATGAGCTTTCCGTTACCTGGGATGATGCCGTTCGGATCTACCTGGATGAAAAACTCATACTGAATGAATGGAATCCTTCCCGGTACAAGTTCGATGAATCGCCCCATCGTAAGATTCCACTGGTTATCAGTGGGAAACACAGTTTCAGGGTTGAGCATTTGGAACTGGGAGGTTTTGCTACTTTGAGCCTGAAACTCAACCTGGTAAAGTAATTCAGGCCGATTTGTAATAAGTTTGTCCACAGCCTATAAAATTCTTTCCCAACTATTTGGAAGGAATGGGTCTCAACCCTACCTTTGCACTCCCAAAAGAAAATTGGGATTTTACACATGTCTCAGCGAATCAGAATCAAATTACAGTCTTACGATCACAACCTGGTAGATAAATCAGCTGAAAAGATCGTAAAAACGGTACGCAGTACCGGCGCAGTGGTAACGGGTCCAATTCCCCTGCCTACCCGCCGCAAAATTTTTACCGTATTGCGTTCCCCACACGTAAATAAGAAGAGTCGTGAACAGTTCCAGTTAGCAACGCATAAGCGTTTACTGGATATCTACACGTCTTCTTCAAGAACAGTAGATGCGTTGAGCAAACTGGATCTTCCCAGCGGTGTGGAAGTTGAAATTAAAGCGTAGTACTTCAGGCCCTCTGGGGAATGAAGCAATTAGTTCTTATAAATAAATTTTTGCTATCTCTCAAAGTCATCCTGTTATAACAGGATAACCAAAAAGAGCTCTGGTGTATTAACATAAAACAAGCCATTCAGGGTTTGTTTACTGCCGGTACTTCCCCATAAAGGAAAAGGTCGGTGGCAAACGGGGATTGAAACCTGTATCGTCTCAGATGATACAAGTACAAGGTTGTCCCAATAATCCTGCAGGCTACAAACTGTACAAACAATGAAAGGTATTATTGGTAAAAAGATTGGGATGACCAGCGTTTTCGATCCCACAGGCAAACAAACCGCCTGTACGATCATCGAGGCAGGTCCCTGCGTAGTTACCCAGGTTAAGACCAAAGAGTCTGATGGGTACAGTGCTCTCCAGCTTTCTTTCGGCGAGAAAAAAGAAAAACACGCCACACAAGCCGAAAAAAATCACTTCGCAAAAGCTTCTACAGCTCCCAAAAAATTCTCTAAAGAATTCCGCGACTTCTCCATCGAAAAAAATATTGGTGAAACTATTACAGTCGACATTTTCGCTGAAGGCGATAAAGTTGAAGTAGTGGGTACCACCAAGGGTAAAGGTTTCCAGGGTGTTGTAAAACGCCACGGATTCCATGGTGTGGGCCAGCAGTCTCACGGTCAGCACGATCGCCAGAGAGCTCCGGGTTCACTCGGTAACTCATCTGATGCAGCCCGTGTAATGAAAGGTATGAAGATGGCAGGCCGCACCGGTACTGACCGTGTGAAACTGAAAGGACTGAAAGTGGTAAAGATTTTTGCTGAAAAGAATTATATCCTCGTCAGCGGCTCTGTACCGGGTCATATTGGATCAATTGTTTTAATCCAGAAGTAAGAAACTGAGTCCTGAGCGAAGTCGAAGGGCCACAAAACAAAAGAAAATGCAAGTTGAAGTTTTAAATACAAAAGGAAAGAAAACAGGCAGAACAGTGGAACTGCCCGAAGATATCTTCGGTGCCGAGCCTAATAACCACGTTATCTACCTGGCAGTAAAACAATACCTCGCTGCCCAGCGCCAGGGTACACACAAAGTAAAGACCCGTGCTGAAGTGCAGGGTGCCAGTAAAAAACTGCACCGTCAAAAAGGTACTGGTGGAAGCCGTAAGGGTAATATCCGTAACCCTTTATACAAGGGTGGTGGTACTATCTTCGGACCAAAGCCGCACAAATATGATATCAAACTGAATCGTAAGGTGAAGGACCTGGCCAAGATCTCTGCACTGTCTTACAAAGCGAAAGAGAATGCGATCGTGGTAGTGGAAGATATCAATATGGATACGCCAAAAACAAAATCATTTGTTGATATTCTCGGTAACCTGAAGATTGCTGATAAAAAGATAATGTTCGTACAGCCGGAATACAATGACAATGTTGAGATGTCCCTGCGTAATGTGCCTTATGTATTAGGTGTGTTACTGAGTGATATTAACACCTATGATATCGTTAATTCAGAAGTATTAGTGTTAACGGAGAGTGCGGCCAAGATATTTGCTGATGACGAAACAGCTGAAGCTTAATTAAAAAATTCTAAAGAGTAAGAAATGAAACTTTCTGAAGTATTATTAAAACCCATTTTGACAGAAAAAGCAAATGCACAGCAGGAAAAACTGCGTCGTTATGCATTCAAAGTGGCTAAGAAAGCAAATAAACTGGAGATCAAAAAAGCAATTGAAAGCTTTTACGGTGTTACCGTTACTAACGTGAACACAACCGTAGCTCCCGGTAAAAATAAAAGCCGCTTCACAAAAGCAGGTGTTATCTCCGGCCGCAAGCCGAGCTACAAAAAAGCTTTTGTAACAGTTGCTGAAGGTGAAAGCATTGATCTTTATTCAGCGATCTAAGCAAAACCAAACGAATGGCTTCAACAGCCGCTAATGTTGAACATTAAAAGAATTAAAAAATGGCATTAAGAAAATTTAAACCCG